>NZ_JADBRW010000331.1:0-6691 GCF_020247025.1 Microcystis sp. M109S1 | reverse complement strand
TGTCAGTCTGTAGAGCGACCATAAGACCAGAACAGAGTAAATCTGTTAAGGCAGGTGCGAAACCCCGCAAGGGAAAGAAGCAGAAACCTAAATCGTGAGGTTTGGGAATCACCGTCCGTTTACGGCGGTGAGGATGTCAAATAGAGTCCATTTGGTATCTTTCCCAAAATCCTTACCCAGTATGGATTAGAGCGAATTAGCCAAAATACCTGTAATTCTTACCCGTGAAGCGTCACAAGAGAGATACCAAATAGGTTCTATAAGTCTGTTATATAGCGGTTCTCGCATCTGTGAGTTACACTTGAACCTTTGCTGATTAAGCTTTTTAGGATCGATAATGTACCTCTTGTGAACAGGAAACGCTATATATTACAGGTTACAAGTCTCTGCGCGAGAAAAGTGATATACCACCTCACAAACCCCTCTTCATCCTTCTTCAAGGGTAGGTGTGCGTGTTGACTGACATCTAATAAAAAAGTTAGATCATTGTAGCTCAACCAGTTTCCGCCCCTGCGCCAACCCACCTCGTCAGCGAATTTTTTATACACCTCATAATCGTATTCCCCTGGGACACCACCGCAATCCAGCCAGACTTGTTGCTGCACAGAAAAGCCAAATTTGCCGCCGCTATTATCTACCCAGAGCTTGTCAATGGTGCGTAACTCTTCACAGGGAAAGTTGTTAATGCTTTCTTCATCTAGCCAGCCTTCATCTTCTCTTTTAGCAATTAACAACATTAACCGTGCTGTTTCCTCATCGGCTTCGCGCCATTGGCCATTTTTCAGAAAAGTTTCTAGTTGAGTAAAGAGAGAAGTCTGTCGTTGTTGTTCTAAACCTCGACGTTTTTTAACAGGTAATTCTCGATAACATCGCTCCGCTAATCCCTGAGCTTTAGGATTATCTTGATTATAAAAATAGGCAATAAAATCCGTCGGATTAGTCAATAAAGTAGCATACATAATGCAAGCCTCGTACCAGAGATTTTGCTCCCAATTTTCCCAGAGTAAATTTTCTTGCTTTAACCGTTTAACTTCCAAAGCGATTAAATAGGACTGAAAAAGATTATGGGCAAACTCATAGTATTCATCTTTTTTCAAAATTAACTCACTCACATGAATTAACCGCTCTACAAAATCCTTAGCCGAAGTGCTTTCAGGATAACCCAATTCCTGAATAAAATTTTGTATAGAACTCAGTAATTCTGAATATTCAATGGTGGTTGTATTTCCCATTGTTAGGGCTAACTGTTGCAATACCCGTTGACGATGATTTTCCTCATTATTATCTAAAATCATATCAGTGCCCCTAGCTTGAGGGCGAGTGATCAATTGCAGATCAAAAATTCGGCGAAATAAATCCACTCGTTGCTGAGGTAATTTTTGTCCCGATCCAAAGTTTGCCCGATGTAACTGTACTATCATATTCAGATTTAAGGGATTTCTCGCCAAGGCTAATAGAGTAGAACTTTCCCCGGAATCATCGAGAGCAAATAACTGATTAATTAAATCCTTTGCTTTATTGTCGGCAGCTTCTTGTTTAGCTTTTAAACTTCTGCTAACTCTGGTTTCCTGCTCTTGCCAGAAATACCATTTATACACAAAATACTGAATATTTTTATCGGTAAATTCATTAATAAACACTTTTTGCCGAGGTTTATGCTCAGAGCTAAACGCTTGATAGCCTTTGGGACGAGAGGTTAAAATAAAATAGTTTTTGGGAAAATTATGCCACTGTTTGCCAATCCATTGACTGACTTTATCGGCATATTCGGGTTTAACTTCATCAAAACCATCAAACATCACTAACATTCGCTGATGGGTTAAATGATTTTTTGCCCAGTTCTGAGGTAAATCTAATTCTTGAGAAATATCTTGTTTTAGATGTCGCTCAATTAAGGTTGGTAAATCCAATCCTTCTGTGGTGGTAATCACTTCCTGCCATCTCCGTAAACGTAAAAAGACAGGAATTAAAACAGGTGCATTTTGTTTCGGTTGTTTTAGAGCGTAGTTATAGGCTAAATGACGCAATAAAGTCGTTTTTCCTCGTCCACCAGGAGCCAGAATTAACAACCGTAAATTTGTCCTCTTTTTAGCCCGTCGCAATAAATCCCAAATATCATCCCCCGTACCTTTAGATTCTTCTTCTGAGGGCAGTTCTAATTGACTCAGATCCAAATTAATAAAAATTTCTTCCAGTTCCGGGGTAGAAAAACCGAAGATTACATCTTCAATCCCTTCAATATCATCATAACGACAATCTGAATCCCGTAATTTAATTAAATATTTCCCGTCAGGATTAGCTAATTGCCAACGTATTTTTTCCAGTCCTTTGTCTAGCCAAACAAAAAAGCTTAAAGCCGAACCTTTACCGTGATCTTTACCTTTGGTTCTTGCTACTTCTAAAAACGCTTTACTCCAGGCTGATCCGTAGGTAAAAAAGCCCGTGACGATAAAGGTGACTCCCCCGACAATAATCGCCTTAACCGTGTCATGTTGACTAAGCCAAGTTAAGATGCCTGTAATGCTACCCCCGATAATTGGAAGGGAAGGAGCGGAGGTTCGGAGTTGATGGGCAACAAAAGCAGTGATTTTTCCCGTCCAAACTTGAGCCTGTTCCTTTTCCTGGTCAAAATCTGATTCTTTTTTCTCTTCAGATTCGGATTCTTCCGGCTTTGCGGTTTTATCGTCCATAAATCCCCTTTGATCAACCTCTTCTAATTATACTAGACCCCTTTGGAGTGGTGTTATTGGCTTATACCATTTTTCAAAAACCAATTAATAAATCAATATCGCTTTTTTCGGAAGATATAATAAATTTTTGAGTAGGGGCGAAGCATTCGGACAATAACCCATTCCTGAAACCGGAGATTTTCTATCGGAATGCTTCCCTCGTACTCAGAACCAATATAACACTAATTCATTAATCAGAAAAATTACTCAAAAAACTCTGTGTCCTCTGGGTCTCTGTGGTGAGCAATCAATTACTCAATCGACACTTTAGACATCTTCCACTACTTTTACCATTCCTTCTCGACCAACTTCTCCCAACTTTTCTCCCCAAACCTCCCAGCAATCTTCACAGGATTTTCCTACTCGTTCTTTGACGTTAATTCGGTAGTAAAAATGTGTTTCATTATCTCCCACTAATTCCCCCGGAAATATTTCCCAATTGGGACTAACTAACAGCAGGAGTTCGTTAATTGGATCGTAAATATCTACATCTGGATGCGCTCTTTCGGCAATTCGCCTTAACTTGATATCTGGTAGATACATGAATTTAGGTTCACAGCAAGAATTGACCATCAGCCACAGACAACCTGGCCCCTCCACTCGGTAATTAACCCACGCAATCGCTGCTGCTATTTCTAACATTTCATCCGGCATTTCATCAGGAGTGGGTAAGTGTAAATCCACTCGCATTATCCAATCACAAGATTCCTTTTCAGTCATGATTTTATAACTCCAGATAAAACTTTTTCACTAACTAATGACACGAGCGGGTATTTAACGGGATGGTCTTGGATTTTAGAAGCTCTATATCTGTCAGCACTTGATAAAAATTAACCCATTACTTTAATAATAATAAACGCTGGGGAGATAAAGTAACAGTCCAAGGCAAAGCTTGCTCCTTAATTTCTAACCATTTATCCTTATATAACTCTGCTTGTATCTGAAAATCACGGTCGTGGTTGGAGGGTTGATTAAGTTTCAGATAGAGAGTCACCCGATGGGGTCCTTCAATGGCATTAGCTAACCAACAGGGAAAAGTATTAATATCGCTTAAATCTCGACCAAAAATAATTTGATGGGCGCGAATTCCCGTATGAGCTAAATAGTCGGGAATCCTGGAAATAGTGTGTAATTTAACATCCCAATCAATGGCTTCCAATTGTTGATTATTAATGATTACAGCACGGGAAAAATTCTTACAGCCCGTAATTTTTGCCAAACTAACGCTATCTGGTCGGTCAAAAATTTTCTGTTTAGAATTATTAGCAATTGCCCGCCCTTTTTCCATAACTAATAAATTCTCGCATATTCGATAAGCTTCATCCATATTATGGGTAACAAAAATTGTCACGCCATCGTAATTACTTAAAGTTTTGATCATCTGACGTTCTAATTGAGCGCGTAGATGGGTATCAAGGGCAGAAAAAGGCTCATCTAATAATAAAGCTTCCGGACGACTAGCTAAAGCGCGAGCGATGGCGACCCGTTGCTGTTGTCCCCCCGATAATTGATGGGGATAACGGTTTTCCATGCCGGGTAACTGCACTAATTCTAATTGGTTGGCAATCTGCTGACGGATAATTTTTGTGGGTAACTTTTGCGAGAGACCAAAAGCGATATTTTCTGCCACGGTGAGATGGGGAAAAAGGGCATAATTCTGCACCACAAAACCGATACGACGCTGACGACTGGGCAGATTAATTCTCTTTTCGGAATCGAAGAGAATGCGCCCATTTAAGACAATACGACCCCTTGAGGGCGTTTCCACACCAGTCAGCGATCGCAAAACCAGGCTTTTTCCCGACCCCGAAGCTCCTAATAGTCCTAGGGGCTGATTTTGGCAGTTAAAAGTTACCGATAGGTTAAAACCAGGTAAATATTTCTCTATATCGACAAATAAGCCTATTTTATCTCTATAATGGGGATTTTCAGCTTCTAAAAGGGCAAAATCGCGACCCTCCCAGGGTTGCAGCCAGTCTTCCATCTCGTTAGGTTTGCTTTCTCCCGGTCGTCCTAATTGCTGTTTGCGTTGACTTTGCCAGAGATTAACGGCGATAATTCCCGATAGGGAGATTAATATGATGATAAACACCCATATCCAAGCCTCGGTCATCGCTCCTGCTTCCACAGCGAAGAAAATCGCCATCGGGATAGTTTGAGTTTGCCCCGGAATATTACCCGCTAACATCAAAGTCGCCCCAAATTCCCCCAAAGCGCGGGCAAAAGCTAGGGTTAATCCTGCTAATACTCCGGGGAAGGAGAGGGGCAAAAGTACGCGCCAGAATATTTTCCCTTCCGATGCCCCTAAAGTGCGGGCAACCTGTAAAAGATTGGCATCCACCTGTTCAAAAGCGCCGAGGGTGGTTTTGTACATCAGGGGAAAAGCTACCACCGTCGCGGTGATAACGGCGGCATACCAAGTAAAAACGATGCGAAAATTAAATAAGTCTAATAACTGTCCTAATAGTCCGTTTTTGCCGAATAGGAGCAGTAAAATGAAGCCTAGCACCGTCGGGGGCAAGATTAAGGGCGCGATGAAAACTCCCTCGATTAGGGATTTCCACCGTCCGCGATAGCCCAACATCCAATAAGCGGCGGCAATACCGAGAAAAAAGATGATTATCAGGGCAATGGTGGCGGTTTTCAGGGATATCCATAGGGGGGAAAAGTCTGGCATTTTTCAGGGGTCAGGGGTTGGGTATTGGGGTGGTCACTGCGTGCGCGTTGCGGGGGTGTTGGGGTGTTGGGGTGTTGGGGTTTTCGGGTTTTAGTTGAAATTCCCCACTTCCCCACTTCCCCACTTCCCCACTTCCCCACTTCCCCACTTCCCCTAAATTATCTGGCTATTCCGAAGCCGAATTTTTCAAAAATGTTTTTAGCGGCTGTCCTGGTGAGATATTGGGCGAAAGTCTTGGCAGCTTGCGGGTTTTTACTAGCTTTTATCACAGCTATCGGGTAAATAATCGGAGAATGGAGATTATTGGCAGCCGTAGCCACTACTTTTATCCGGTCGGAAATTTTGGCATCGGTGATGTAAACAATGCCAGCATCGGCGTTACCAGTCTCTACGGCGGCGAGAACATTACGGACAGAGTTAGCAAAGACCAGTTTTGGTCTTATTTGCTCTAAAATGCCGAGATTTTTCAGAACTTCTTCGCTGTACTGACCGACGGGAACGCTGCGCGGTTCACCCACGGCAATTCTTTTGACATTACTGTTAGTCAGGGAACGAAAATCGCTAATTTTTAGGGTGTAATTCTTGGGAACGATTAAAACTAGGCGATTAGTGAGCAGTTTTCTTCTGGTACTTGTATCGATCAAACCAGCTTTTGCTAAAGCGTCCATTTGCTTAGTCGCGGCCGAGAGGAAAACATCGGCCGGCGCACCTTGTGTAATTTGCTGTTGCAAAGCCCCCGACGCACCAAAGTTATAGTTAACTTTAATGTTGCCATGGGCTTTTTCAAACCCCGGCTTGATTTCTTCTAGGGCATCTTTGAGACTAGCGGCGGCAGAAACTAGAATTGTCTGGGTTTGCGCGGTGGTGATAGTAGATGAAAAAAGGTTTATGCCTAGAGATAATAAGCAACTAAGGGCAATTGAGCCGATAAAAGCCCGAAAATATCGTCTTTTCATCAAGATTGATAGCAAGCGATCGATATTTAGGGTCTGCTGAAAAAGTTTTTCGGGGGGGGTTGGGGGTGGGGGGGTGGGGGGTGGGGGTGTGGGGTGTGGGGTGTGGGGTTTTACCCATTTTCAGGTGGTCAATTACATAATTTTCAGGGAAAAAGTCACTGAATTTTAACCCCAATCACTCCAAGGGGCGGCACTTTTTGAGGGAAAAAAAGTCTAAAAACCTTGTTGGATAAGGTTTTTAGATTTATTCAGCAAACCCTAATTATTGGTCACTGTTTACTGTTTACTGTTTACTGTTTACTGTTTACTGATAACTGATAACTGATCAC
>NZ_JADBRW010000330.1:0-8255 GCF_020247025.1 Microcystis sp. M109S1 | reverse complement strand
CTTCTGTAAACTGGGTAATTCTGATTTGAGTTTAGCTAGTGTCTTGTTGTATTTTTGATGGCATGATTTTAAGGCTTTCCCACATAGTAAAGTTGGCTGAAATTCGGGAATATTAGAGGTGACAGCTGCTAGGTTATTTAAGCCTAAATCAACAAAAGCATATCTTTCTCCCTCCTGACTTGCTGGGGATGGTTGTTCATAAACAATCTCTAGACAATAAGCACCCGATTTAGGAAAATTCTCACCTCTAAGACTTCTTTTAAATTGGTTTTCAACTCTAAATTAGTTCCTGAGAGCTTGATTAAACCCTGCTTCAAGGCTTTTTTAGAGATGGCTTGAGGCTTGAGGCTTGTGGCTTGCTCCTGACTGCACGAAAAACTTTTTCGGTAAACCCGAAATAATCAAAGGGTGAGCATTGCCCACCCTTGCTAATTAAGCAGTTACTACTTGGGAAGCTAACCGTTTAAAGGTCAATCTTTCATCGGCCACATCGACAAAAATCGTGTCTCCCCCTTTGAATTCGCCGCGCAGAATTGCCTTAGCGATCGGAGTTTCCACATATCTTTGTACTGCCCGTTTTAAGGGTCGCGCACCGTACACTGGATCGTAACCAATTTCTGCTAGATAATCGAGAGCAATATCGGCAAGTTTCAGGGCTAATTTTTGTTCCATCAAGCGATCGCTGAGATTGGCTACCTGTAGTTTGACAATCGATCGCAGTTGCGCTTTTTGTAGGCTGTGGAAAATGATCGTTTCATCGATACGATTGAGGAATTCGGGACGGAAACTATTCCGCATTGCTTCCATCACCCGGGCCTGCATTTCCTCGTAACGAGACTCATCACCAGCCACGTCTAAAATGTATTGAGAACCGATATTACTGGTCATAATAATGATTGTATTTTTGAAATCAACCAGATGACCTTGAGAGTCGGTTAAGCGCCCATCGTCAAGGATTTGTAACATAACGTTAAAAACGTCGGGATGGGCTTTTTCAATCTCATCAAAGAGGATGACAGAGTAGGGACGACGCCGGATTGCCTCGGTTAGTTGTCCCCCTTCATCGTAGCCGACGTATCCCGGAGGCGCGCCCATGAGACGGGAAACGCTGTGTTTTTCCATGTATTCCGACATATCGATGCGAACTAGAGCCTCTTCGGTGTCAAAGAGATTGCGCGCTAAAGCTTTCGCCAATTCTGTCTTACCAACACCCGTCGGACCGAGGAAAATAAAGCTGGCCGTGGGACGGTGGGGGTCCGATAAACCGGCGCGGGAACGTTGAATCGCTTCGGCCACGGCTGTGACCGCTTCCTCTTGACCGATGACACTTTCGTGTAATTCCTCTTCCAGATTGAGGAGTTTTTCTTTTTCCGATTCGATTAATTTATTGAGAGGAATTCCCGTCCATTTCGAGATAATTTCGGCGATATCCGATTCGAGAACTTCTTCTCTTAATAAACTTTTACCAGTGGTTTGTTTGTCGGCCAATTGAGTTTCTAGGGCGGACATTTGCCGCTGCAGATCGGTTAATTTTCCGAACTTTAATTCTGCAGCGCGATTATAATCATAATCTCGTTCGGCCTGTTGAATTTCCAGATTAACTTGTTCGATCGCTTCTTTAACCCCACGAACTTTATCGATAATCTCTTTTTCCCCTTGCCATTGGGCATTTAATCCCGATTGTTCTTCCTTGAGGTTAGCCAGTTCTTTTTCTAACTTTTCTAACCGTTCTCGCGAAGCTGGATCGTATTCCCTTTGTAGGGAAAGTCTTTCCATTTCTAACTGGAGAATTTTGCGATCAATTTCATCGAGTTCTTCCGGTTTAGAAGTGATTTCCATCTTCAATTTGGCCGCCGCTTCATCAACTAAATCAATGGCCTTATCGGGCAAAAAGCGATCGCTAATATAACGATTAGAAAGCAGTGCCGCTGCCACTAAAGCATTATCGGCAATTTTCACCCCATGATGCACCTCATAACGTTCTTTGAGACCGCGAAGAATCGAAATAGTATCGACCACATTTGGTTCATCCACTAAAACCTCTTGGAAGCGTCTTTCTAACGCCGCATCTTTTTCGATATATTTGCGGTATTCATCGAGGGTAGTGGCCCCAATACAACGCAATTCACCCCGGGCTAACATTGGTTTTAATAAATTGCCCGCATCCATTGCCCCTTGAGTGGCTCCCGCACCGACAACGGTATGAATTTCGTCAATAAACATGATGATATTGCCTTGGGAATCGGTGACTTCCTTGAGGACAGCTTTTAATCTTTCCTCAAACTCTCCGCGATATTTTGCTCCCGCAATTAAGCCGCCTAAATCGAGAGAAATGAGAGTACGATCCAACAGAGATTCTGGCACATCGCGGTTAATAATCCGCTGTGCTAATCCTTCGACAATGGCCGTTTTTCCTACTCCCGGTTCCCCGATTAAAACCGGGTTATTTTTAGTCCGACGCGAGAGTATCTGAATGGTGCGACGGATTTCGTCATCCCGTCCAATTACGGGGTCTAATTTACCTTCCCGTGCCAATTGGGTGAGATCCCGTCCGTATTTTTCTAGGGCCTCATATTTGCCTTCTGGATTCTGATCGGTCACTTTTTGACTACCTCTGACTTGTTGAATAATTTCCTTGAGCTTGCTTTCGGTAAGTCCGAATTCTTGAAAAATATTTTTACCGAAGCGATCATCTTTAGCGTAACCTAAAATCAAATGCTCGATCGAGATAAAGTCATCTCCAAATTCTCGGCGATAATTTTCTGCTCGATCGAGTAAACTATCTAAACTACGACCTAAATAAATCGAGTCGCCGGGGTTAGATATTTTCGGTTGACGACGGATAAAATCATCGGTTCGATCCCGCAAACGGGCTAGACTAATATTAGCTTTACTAAAGACACTGCCCGCTAATCCCTCCTGTTCCAGTAGGGCTTTCATTAGATGTTCGCTTTCGATTTGTTGCTGGCTGTTCTGTTTGGCAATGTCCGGCGTTTTGACGATTGCCTCCCAAGCTTTTTCTGTAAATTGTTGTGGATTGGTTGGCTGCATTTTCTATAAGAGATTACTTTTATACCCTAGAGATTATTCTAGATTGACTGGTTTGTCGGCTCCTAGGGGCTTACCGTACCTAGTTAAGGGGGATTTCCCCTCAACTGTGCGATTTAAGTGCCTCAAGTTTATAAGTTGTAATGGATTTAAACGGCTTCTTGGAAATTTTAGTACAAATGTTCAAGCTCTCAACTAAGCTAAAATCTTAATTATTGAAGATGTTGACTGATTACTGATTACTGATTACTGTTCACTGTTTACAAGGGCCGAATCTAAAACCTAATTGGTTAAGCTAAAAGCTTTGATGTACTTAGTTTATAACCTTCTTTTTGGTTAGGATAATTGCCAGATTCTTTCCTTTGCCTTTTGCCTCTTGCCTTCAGAAGCTGATTACTGATTACTGATGACTGATTACTGATTACCGATTAAAGCCCACCCTAAAATACTATCTAAGCGATTAAAGATTTAACTTTACTAATGATACCAACTGGGTCAATACCTTGGTGGGGGAATTGTTCCCATAAACCGCCACAACCTTCATGGTGAGTACCGATATAGGCGTATTTAGGAGTTAAACCGCGTTCGAGTAACCAAGAACCATAACGGCTACCTAAACCCGTACGACGGTTAAATGCTTCTACCACTAAAACAAAGGGAGAACTACCAACTTTAGCGATAATTTCTTCATCCACCACATTGAGAGTCGGTTTATTAATTAAACCCACGTCAACACCTTCTTGTTTTAAGCGTTCCACTGCATCTAAAGCGCGGTATAAACCATCTCCAAAGCTGATGATATAACCGGCAGTGCCTTCCCGAATTACTTCATCTTTTCCGGGGACAAAGGTGTAACCATCGCCAAAGAAATTATGACCGTTAGTATCAAGAATATTGGGAGTTTTAGAACGAGTCGAGAAGATAAAACGTAGGCCGGGTTGATGGAAAGTTGCCTCGACACAAGCGGTCATTTGTGCCGCATCGGCCGGGAAATAAAGACGGGTTTCGTAACCGTCATCCAGTCCATTATCGGCAAAGAAATTATTCAAACCAAAGTGACAGGTATTATCTGCCATGTCATCGATACCAGAATGGGAAAAATGACATAAAAGATTAGAATAATTCAAACGCGCCATGGTGATTTCAGAAATACACATTTCTAGAAAAGCGGCAAAGGTGGCGAAAATTCCCTGTTTACCTTTTTCCATACCAAAACCAGCGGCTGCCGAAAGATTGCCCCGTTCCATAATACCGGAAGGAATAAACACTTCGGGATGTTTATCGTGGATAATTTTCAGACCGCAGGAACCCTCTAAATCGCTATCTACTACTAATACCTTAGCCTTGCGTTCTTCCTCGCTCATTTTGCCTAAAAGACTGACTACCGCTTCGCCGAAAACGTTGCGGTTAGAACCCCATTTATCCCCAGAACCGAGGAATTTATAGTCATTAGAAGGCTTCTTAATACTGTTGAGATATTCCACGGCGGCGCTGTGTCCTTTTGCCTCTAAATATTTCAAAGCCAAGGGTACAGAAATCACATCATGACCGTGGTTAGAACCTTCTAAACCTTCAATCCCTGGACACATGGGACGTTTATTAATAATCGCAATCGGGCCAGGAGTATTAATTGCTTCACAGATATTGCGATACAAACTATCGATATCTTCCCCATCTCCCACTAACACTTTTAGTCCATGGCCGGCGAGAGTTTTAGCCACATCATAACCGGGTAAATATTTGGAAGGATTACCAGCAATCGTCACATCATTATCATCAATAATCAGCTTAACATTGATGTGTTGAGCCACGGCTAAACGGGCAGCTTCCGCGTCATTGCCTTCCTGTTGAGAACCATCGGAACCTAAACAAAAAACGGTTTTTCCGGGGTTAGCTAAAGCGACACCGTTAACGTAGGGCCACATATGTCCTAAACGGCCAGAACTAAATTTTACTCCGGGGGTTAATCCTAATTCCGGGTGTCCGGGGAGTTTAGAATTAGCCTCGCGGTAGTGCATTAATTGTTCTGGGGGTAAAGAACCTTCTAACGCAGACAGGAGATATTGAGTACCGACGCGGTGTCCCGCTTCATCGAAGAAAATTGGTACAAATTGACTAGGTTGACTGCGGAAAAGAGCATCGAGAATCACCACTTCCGGGACGGTATCGTAGGGGCCGCCGGTGTGTCCACCCACACCCCGGGCCGCACCCGTGGCAGTAAAAAAGATGATAGCATCGCGACAGAGTTGGATATTGGCTTTTAGGGCGCTTCTTTGGTGGTCGGTGAGGGTGGGGTTACTGGGGTCGAGACTGATGGGTTTATAGGCAGTCAAATCGATGGGAAAGGCTGTCATTGTCGATTTTCCTTAATGTAGAGAAATAACTATAGTCAGGGAAATCATAGCCTAGAATGTCACCCGATCGATTGATTGAATAATTTCTTATCATAGATGTAGTCCCTAATACAAAAGTTTTACCCTTGCTGGGATAGTGTCCACGGTCCGGGACAGGGGAAATCTTAAAAAAGATACGGGAAAAAAAGCTGTTCTTGAGGGCAATAGTCCAGAATGGCAGGTAAGACCGAGTAAAAAGGGGAAAGGGGAAAGTAAAAAGGATAACCTTTGACTGTATAGCGTTTCTTGGAGGGATGAAGTATGACCTGATTCTCAGTTGATATTACTGCAATCTCTACCCAAAAAATCAGCCCATAATTAACAAAAACTAGATTTTTCAAGGTAAAAACTATGTGTTTAGGCATACCGGGACAAATTACAGCAATTATTGATGAAAACCATAATCTCGCTCTCGTCGATGTCGGGGGTGTAAAAAGAGAAGTAAATATCGCTTGCATTGTTGATGAAGACCATCCCGCTAATACTTGTCTAGGGGATTGGGTATTAGTTCATGTGGGTTTTGCCATGAATCGAATTGATGAAGATGAGGCGCAAGAAACCTTAAATTTATTAACACAATTATTGAAATTAGAGGAGGAATTTAATCATAATTAATGTTCTTAATTAGTTAGCCACAAATTAATTCTGTTGTCTATCTTAAGAAATGTAAATTACGGCAATTATTACTGACGACCGACGACCGGCGACCGGCTCCACAATTAACTTTACTTTTGTCCAACCACTTATAGAGAGAAAGCTTGTTATGAAATACGTTGATGAATTTCGTGATCCGGTTAAAGCGGCAGGATTAATTCAACAAATTGAACAATTATCGATAAGAATCTCTGAAAAGCGGGAAAAAGTTACTAAAATTATGGAGGTTTGTGGGGGTCATACCCACTCAATTTTTAAATACGGTATCGAGGCAATACTTCCCGAAACTATCGAATTAATTCATGGTCCTGGATGTCCCGTTTGTGTGATGCCGCGAGGTCGTTTAGATGATGCCATTTTTCTCGCACAACAACCGAACGTAATTCTGACAACTTTTGGCGATACTATGCGTGTCCCCGGTTCCCATTTGAGTCTGCTGCAAGCACGAGCAAAAGGTTGTGATATTCGCATGGTTTATTCTCCTCGCGATGCCTTAAAAATTGCCAGAGAAAATCTCGATAAAGAAGTAATATTTCTAGCATTAGGTTTTGAAACAACCGTTCCTAGCACAGCTTTAACTGTTTTAGAAGCGCAAAGAGATGGTATCACTAATTTTAGTTTATTTTCTAATCATGTGGTGATTATTCCCGCTCTGAAAGCTTTGTTAGATAACCCAGATTTACAGTTAGACGGTTTTGTTGGTCCCGGTCATGTTAGCATGGTAATTGGCACAGAACCCTATCAAGTTATTGCCCAAGAATATCATAAACCTGTGGTAGTTTCTGGGTTTGAACCTTTGGATATTCTGCAATCAATTTGGATGGTATTAAAACAATTAGATGAGCAGAGATGTGAGATCGAAAATCAGTACGATCGAGTGGTACAAAATCAAGGAAATAGAGTCGCTTTATCGGCAATCGACCAAGTTTTTGAACTGCGAGATCAGTTTGAATGGCGAGGTTTAGGAGAAATTGCTCAAGGAGGGTTAAAAATGCGAGATGAGTACAGTAATTTTGATGCGGAGAAGAAATTTACTTTACCCAATCAGCGCGTTAAAGATCACAAAGCTTGTCAGTGTGGCGAAATTCTTAAAGGTGTTTTAAAACCCTGGGAATGTAAAGTATTTGGTACTGCTTGTACTCCCGAACATCCCATCGGCACTTGTATGGTTTCTAGTGAAGGTGCTTGTGCCGCTTATTATAAGTATGGTAGAAATCAGTAAATTTTTTTACTGATTAGGTTCCTTTCCGGTGAGGAAACGCTAGAATTCTCACCAGAAGAAATTAACAATCTCTCGGTGATAAAAAAAATGAAAATCAAAAATAATCTGGGTTTATTTGGCTTAACTACCTCTCTACTGCTAGTTATCGCTTCGGAAATTGTTCTTGCTTCCCAAGAACAAACCCTAGAACTGCAACCAAGTCAACCCCCCAGCGCCGATTTTTTCAAACCCGTCACCAATCTAATTAAAGATTTAAACCATCAGGGAGTAACTATCACCGATCCCAATGATCCCATGGCGGTGCGCTACCGAGTCAATTCCCCCTGTCGCGGTTGTTCAGTTTATCTAGGCACGGGAGTTGCCAATCCTCGCACCCAGACTAACAATAATGGCATGGGAATCAATTTTGGTCTTGGTTTCACCATGCCCTTTTCACCCTAAATGCCGATGACATATTTACGCCATTCCTGATTGTGATTCTCCCTGGTGTGCTTTAATAGCTCAAAGTGGAGACTGCTGTAGGGACGACGGGGTTGGGCGCGCAGGGACATATTGGCCTCTTTTGGTGTACGATTGCCCTTATGCACATTACAACGCACACAAGCCGCCACTAAATTCTCCCAGGTATCACCCCCTCCGCGAGAACGGGGAATCACATGATCGATGGTTAATTGTTCACCTCGGTAGAGACAGTATTGACAGGTGTGATGATCTCGTTCGAGAATATTACGACGGGTTAAAGGAATTTCCTTGTAGGGAACACGGACGTATTGCCTAAGACGGATAACAGAAGGCAAGGGTAAGTCACGACAAACCACTTTTCCGTTATGTTCTAGGGATTCAGCTTTTCCTTTCAACAATAAAACGATCGCGCGCCGCCAACTGGTAATATTTAGCGGTTCGTAGGAGGCATTCAACACGAGAACCTTGCTCATAGG
>NZ_JADBRW010000033.1:0-9486 GCF_020247025.1 Microcystis sp. M109S1 | reverse complement strand
TTGTTCGGGTGTGGGGTAAAATCGAAACCAATAGGCTTTTTCCATGGGGAGCATTTTAGCATATATTTCGTAAATGTGTTAATATTTAACAGTAAAGCCGTCGTAGAACGACGGGGTTTCAGACCCAAAATTTTCGATGACCGAGCCAACCCGATTAAACTATCACGATACCTATTCTTGTCCCGTCTGTCGCCATGGTAAAATTGCTGCTTTAACACTAATGGAAGCCTATGCTTGTAACTTTTGTCAACACATTTTTACTGCTAATTTAGAACAACAGGTTTTAAAAATGGCCGATAGTCAATTACCCTTAACTTGGTATTGGAATGGTAAGTATTGGCAGGGTTTACCGAGAGAAGGCATGGAGATGGCAGGTTTTTACTTAATTATCGGTTTAGGATTTGTGATTTTTCCCACAGCAATTGTGGCTACGGGTGCCTATCTTTTTCCTCCAGTCGAGGGGAGTACTTTGTCATGGGTGCCTCTATTTTGGTCGATTTTAACCTTTATTTGCCATGCTATTTGTTTACTCTGGTTAATGATCGAATATTATCAGTTTCCCGTTAATATGTATCTGCGGGCCTTGGCTCGTCGTTGGCAAAATTCTCTGGCCACTAGATTATTATCCTAGGAAACATTCAATCCCAGAAAGGGTAGCAGGAAGTGGGGTGCGAGGTGTGGGGGGGTCACTGCGTGCGCGTTGCGGGGGAAGAATAAATAAAAATAATCTCCTGAATACTGACTCCTGAATACTGACGACCGATAACTGTTCCCTAAATTATCCCCAAAGGACAAAATTGACCCGATAATTCTAGTTTATTGTTTTGCAGCAGATATAAACCGTATTCAATTCCTTCTACTACTGCTTGATAGGAAGCTTCCAAAATATTACTAGACACTCCCACGGTAGTCCATCTTTGTTGACCGTTACTCGACTCGATTAAAACCCTAGTTTTCGCTGCCGTCCCCGAACCACTATCGAGGATTCTCACTTTATAATCGGTCAGGTGAAAGTTAGCGATTTCAGGATAGAATTTGACTAAAGCCTTTCTTAAAGCCAGATCTAAAGCGGCCACCGGCCCGTTACCTTCGGCCACTTCTAATAAATCTTCCTCTTTTACCCGTACTTTAATTGTCGCGATCGCATTACCACTATCCCGCAGCATATCACAATACACTTGGAATCCTTTTAATTCAAAAAGGTGGCTTCTCTGTGCCAAAGCTTCCCGCATTAATAACTCAAAACTAGCTTCGGCTGCCTCAAATTGATAACCCTCACTTTCCAAGATTTTTAAACGTTCCAAAATTTGCCGACAGGTGGGATCATCTTTATTTAAATCGATGCCAAAACTGCGCGCTTTCGCTAACACATTACTTAATCCCGATTGGTCAGAAATGACGATGCGGCGCTGATTCCCGATCGCTTCCGGGTTAATATGTTCGTAGGTAAGGGGATTTTTCGCCACCGCAGAAACGTGAATACCACCTTTATGGGCAAAAGCGGAACGTCCGACGAAGGGAGCATGATCATCCGGCGCTAAATTGACCATTTCGCTGATTTTTCGGCTAGTTCCCGTCAATCGGCCTAATTGATTTTCTTCTAGGCAAGAAAAGCCCATTTTTAACTGAAGATTGGCAATTAAAGTACATAAATTGGCATTGCCGCAGCGTTCCCCATAACCGTTAATTGTGCCTTGAATCATGCGTACGCCCTCGTTAACTGCCGCTAAAGAGTTAGCTACGGCGGTTCCTGCGTCATTATGAGCATGGATGCCTAATTGAGGCGCATTTTCCTCATCGGGATCGATGCCCAATTTCTCCCGCACTTTCTCCACAATAGGGGCGATTTCTTGGGGTAAAGTGCCACCGTTGGTATCACAGAAAACTAACCATTCGGCCCCGGCAGCCCTGGCGGTTTTCAGGGTTAAAAGGGCGTATTCGGGGTTATTTTTGTAACCATCAAACCAATGTTCGGCATCATAAATGACTCGTTTTCCCTGACAGCGTAGATACTCGATCGTATCTCCTATCATGGCTAAATTCTCCTCCAGACTGGTTTTTAAGCCCTCTGTGACGTGCAGATCCCAAGATTTGCCGAAAATTGTCACCCAACGGGTTCTAGCGGCGAGAATGGCGGTTAACATCCGATCTTCCCGGGCCTCGATCTGGGGGCGACGAGTGGAACAAAAAGCGACTAATTCCGCTTGTTTTAGGGGTTCTTCGTGCAGTTTCCAGAAAAATTGACCGTCTCTAGGGTTTGCGCCAGGCCAACCGCCTTCGATAAAAGGAATACCCATCCGATCTAATTCCCTGGCGATTTTAATTTTATCTTCTAGGGAGAGGGAAATACCTTCTCGCTGGGCCCCATCTCGGAGAGTAGTGTCATAGACCCAAATGCGCTTACCATTGTTCATAGAAATAGTCAATAGATGTTAATATTAATTAATAACTGTAGCGACTTAAAATCACGCCCCTAATGCCTAGAATAACAGTTTACGGTCAAACAATCACCTGCGATCGAGGTGCAAATCTCCGTCGCATATTATTAAAACATGACATTTCTCTGTATAACGCCGGTTCCAAGTTCAGTTATCAGTTATCAGTTATCAGTTATCAGTTTTGAGTTTTCAGTGAACAGTATTAAGTATTAAAGTGTAAAGTAAGCTGTACTGAATTTAAACTGCCTATTGGAGATTTTAGTACAAATGCTCAAACTTCCTCTCCCTGCTCCCTGCTCCCAACTCTGGTGCAGTCTCAACGAGTAATTTAGATAGTCAACAGCTTATTAGGTGGCAAGTTCGGAGCCTTCTTTTCACTGATTACTGATTACTGTTTACTGATTACTGTTTACTGATTACTGTTTACTGATTAAGGTTATCAAATGAACGAGACAATAACTTTTCGGATATCACCAATAATTCGGGTAACTTTATTAAGTTTATATGTGGCGTTAACCATCCCCTTACCCTTTTTAGCAAAAGTCACTAATTCCCCCGTTAGTCCCAATTTTCTTTGGGTAGGAATTAGCTTAGGATTAATCGCTTTATACGGAGCTTTAAGTGAAAGAGTAATTTTATCAGAAACAGGAATACAAGTTACCTATCCCCAATGGGTTCCTGCTTTTCTTCGCTCTGGTTGGTGGTTAAATTGGACAGATATAAAAGAACTTAAATGTCGCAGTACAGGACAGGGTGGTTTAGTTTATTATTTCCTTGATCGCTCCTCGGAAAAAGCCTATTTATTGCCGATGCGAGTAGTGGGATTTAATCGCATGGTCAAAATAATCGAGGAAAAAACCAACTTGGATATGACTGATATTCGCCCCCTTTCTCAGCCTTGGATGTATGGAATTCTTTTTATTCTCACCCTATTTTTATTATTAGTTGATGCTTGGACTATTGCTACGGCGAGAACTATTATTCCCTAATAAATTCGGCTCAAAACGTAATCTACTAGCTCGATTAACACATCTTTTGAGGGAGAAGAAGCTAAACAGTCAAGGTGTTTTAAGGCACTTTGACCATACTGATTGGCTAATTCTTTTGAGCGAGGAATACCTTGGCTAGAGTGAATAAAATCAAGAGCTTTTTCGATGTCTCCTTCCTGACTAAATTCCCGTTCGATTAACACTTCTATATAGGGATTTTCCTCCATGGCAAAGAGAGCGGGAGCGGTGATATTACCACTGATCAAATCGGAGCCAGAGGGTTTTCCTAATACTTCCGTGGGGGAGGTAAAATCGAGAATATCATCGACGATTTGAAAAGCTAATCCTAAATCGCGACCATAATTATATAAATGATGATTAACTTCAGCCGATTGCTCGCTTAATACCCCGGCCGCTTTGGCACTGTTGGCAATTAAAGAAGCAGTTTTGTAGTAACTTTTTTCTAGATAAGCTGCCAAGGAGATACTGGTGTCAAAGCGATTAATTCCCTGTTGAATTTCCCCTTCAGCAAAATCGCGAATCACTTCTGAGAGCAATTTTACCACTTCTAAATTATCTAAATTTGCTAGATACCAAGAGGATTGAGCGAAAAGAAAATCCCCCGCTAAAACCGCCACGCGATTGTCAAATAAACTGTTAACGGTGGGAACACTGCGCCGCAATTCCGCCTCATCTACCACATCATCATGGACGAGACTGGCAGTGTGGATCATCTCCGTGATTTCCGCTAATCGACGATGACGAGGAGTGATATCCCGGTCTAACATGGTAGCGCGAGACACTAACAACACGATCGCCGGTCGAACGCGTTTACCACCGGCCTCGAACAAATGTTCTGCTGCCGCCGCTAAAATGGGATGACGAGCGCCGACGAGGTTTTTTAAGTTATCGGTCAAAAGACGGAGATCATCGTCAACGGGTGCGAATAAAGAAGTTGTTGGGATCATTGGTTAGCCAATTGGCGAGATAGTTACGAAAGTTTACATATCCTTACATTTATTTTAAGCTAACCGTCCAGACTAGGGAAGGGGAAGCATCAGTGATCAGTGATCAGTAATCAGTAATCAGTAAACAGTAATCAGTGAGGGGTTGGGGGTTGGGGTTTTCGTGGAAATTTCCCCCCACTTCCCACACCCCACACCCCACTTCCCTCATCCCTAATTTTTTTCCCGACAAAACTCTTGTCATTGTCAAGACTCTAGGGTAACTTGTATATAAAAATTAATAAAGCGAGAAGTATTAGAACGATGTTGAGACTAATTAGCGACTTTGACGGGCCGATAATGGACGTATCGGAGCGATATTACCAAGTTTATCAAGACTGTTTACAGAAAACCGCCTATAAAGGTCAAATTATCGGGGAATTATCGAAAGCGGAATTTTGGCAGTTAAAACGGGATCAGGTTTCTGAGAAGCGTATCGGGGAAATGTCAGGATTAGATGAAGATCAAGCGCGTAAATTTGCCCATCTTCGTCGTCAAACTGTTCATACTTTACCCTATCTTGTCCACGATCGCCCGGTGGTTGGTTCTTTGGAAACTCTCCAGAAAATCCAAGAGTTAAAGATCGATTTAGTCGTGATGACGATGCGGCGGGTATCCGAGCTAGATCATGCCTTTAATCGCCACGATATCGGTCGTTTTTTCGCCGCTAATCGTCGTTATTGTCTAAATAATAATTACACCAAAACCAACGACGTGCGCGACAAAACCCTGCTTATGGCTAAGGCCGCTAAGGAACTGCCGGCGGCTGCCGATACTTGGATGGTGGGGGATACGGAAGCGGATATTGCCGCCGCTAAGAGCCAAAATATTAAGGTTATTGGCGTATTATCCGGGATTCGCAGCCGTTCCCGTTTAGAGAGCTACGAGCCTGATTATATCGTCAATAACCTTGGGGAAGCAGTGGACGTGATCTTAGGCTCCCTACGAGCGATTGGTTAACGGAAAAAACTACTAATCACCCAAAAGATCAGAAAAGTGACGAGCGCATAAATTGGGCGATCGCCGAAGATATTCAAATCAGCCTTGGCCGCTAAACTGGCTAATCCCGCTCCCAGAGC
Source organism: Microcystis sp. M109S1 (assembly GCF_020247025.1). Lineage (NCBI taxonomy): Bacteria > Bacillati > Cyanobacteriota > Cyanophyceae > Chroococcales > Microcystaceae > Microcystis > Microcystis sp. M109S1. Next base: position 3,976 of record NZ_JADBRW010000033.1, on the reverse strand, counting down.
GACTCCTAGCACTAAACCAGCGAGAGTGAATAGTAAGGCGCGGCCAAAACGGTTTTCCTTGCGGTTGAAAAAATAGATATTAACGAAAACGCCAAAAGCTAAGAGCAGCGGTAAAAGGGAGCCACTGGGATCGGGAACTAACAGCGTTATTGCTCCTAAACAAGCGTAAATCACTGCTGGTACGCCGATATCCCGTGCAGAAGGTGTATCGATTAAGCTTTGCCACCAGTGAGGAGATTTACTGCTAGTAACCGGTTTACTTTCCACCGGAATCGTCAGACGTTCGGGAAAACGAATGCGATCGGGAACTTTAATTCTACCCTCCTGTCGCATCCGCAGTCGATCCATGAGGACGGAATCGTAGGCCGACTCGATCAATTCGACAATTTTGCTATCATTTTGATACTGTTGCACCAGTCTTTGTTTGGCCTCTTGAATTTCTTCAAAAGAGGATTCTTCAGTAACCCCAAGTTGTTCGTAGGGATTCTGTTCACTCATGAACATACCTCCTTAATTATGCTCCCGATAGTCATGATCTTAACCCGATGTTCTGTAGTTTAACTTGAGATCCAAGCTTATTTAAATTAATTAAGTTTAGCGAAAATCTGGGCAGAATCGATCGCTTCGTAGGGATAACCACTAGCATCTAAAAGGCTTTTTTCGGCGATTTCTCCTTCTTTAACGATAATTAAGCGGTTTTTGCCACCGTAGGCTTTAATTGTGACAATTTCTAAAGCAAATAACCCCGGGGAGAAACGGGGATTTATGGCCCCATCGTACTCGAATTTACTCTGCATTAACTGCAAAGCATAGACGTTACTGCTATCAAAGGGTGCTGCATCTCTCATCGTTTTGGCCCGCACTACCGGGATTAAATCGCCAAAAGGAATAGAAATACTTTGCCAGGTGCGATCAAGTGTATCAAAAGAATAACAGTAACCGATGCCATCCCAACGTCCTTCACAGCGCAGAATTAATTTATAGCGTTTTCCGTCCCCTTCTACCTGTAATTCTATTCCCTCGTAGTTAGATAAATTTAGGGGAGGATTCAGGTTTCTGGTACGAACTGAGGCAAAACCGCCGTTATTTTCAGTTCTAACGATACCGGAAAAGAGCGCTCGTCCTCTAGTCAGGGTTATCTGACTCTCACTCACTCCTCCCATTACCACATCATCCACCGCACCCCAGATTTCTTTTATATCACTGCTGGGATTGCTAAAGTCAAAGAGGGTTTTTTCGGCGGTTATCCCGGCATTTTTCAGTAAATCGAGTAAATTAGCTAAACTATGGCGGTTATTCTCCCCTTGACAGTAGATAATTCTCTCAATCCCTGTGAATAATTGCGGGGTTTGCAGAGCAAATAAATCGACATTTTCGCCGAATAATTGACGTGCATCATCAATATTATCGACTAAAGCGCGCATTTGATAGTTTTGCTGCTGTAGTTGAGAGATTACTTTTCTACCGATCGCATTTTCACCACCAATGACTAATATAGTCTTCATCCCTTGCTCATTTGTTAGCTGATTTTTTTTATCTTCCCCGAAACCGAGCCGCTTTTGCAGACAACTCCACAGGGGAATACTATCAAAATAGTCTAGAGTTTGCCAAAATCTCTGAAAATCCCAGCTTTTCGACTCAGCCATAACTTTTCTCTCCTCAAAGGGCCTGATAAAGTTAGCCTAACCAAACCAGCTTTAATCCTTGCCGCAAACGCTCGTTAATTTCTCTGAAAACCCCTATATATATTTAGGCACGGATTCCCATTATATAAAAAGTATAAGTCAAGTCTTGGCTTTTGTCAAGCATTTTGGTTGAGATTCTTTAGTCTGGGAAAGTCTGTACGACGTGCGGCAAAGATTAGACAAGCTTGAATGTCGGCTAGTTCTAAATCGGGAAAGTCTTCTAAAATTTCAGTGATGCTGACGTTTTCAGCCAGCATTTCTAATATGTCTGTGACGCGGATTCGCATTCCACGAATACAACAAAATTCTGATAACAGGTAAGGGAAATTGCTCATCTGCATAGAGTTTTACCATTGTCTAATCAGCCTCGTTTTCCAGGATTGCTTTGGCAATTTCTTGGGGATGATTTTCGGCATATCTCCAAGCATTTGCCAGATCAACCGCGTTTAGGGTGGGATATGCTTCTAATATTTTTGCGTCGCTCAGTCCTTGTTGTTGGTAGCTGACTAATAGCCAAACCGGGATTCTGGTATTACGGATACAAGCATCACCACCACATACATTTAATGTTTTCTCAATTGCTAATTCTGGGATGAGGATGATAATTTCTACTCGACTATTTTTGTTATTCATTAGCGGACTATCTAGGGTGATTTGTCCTTGTTCGTTAATGGTTGCCATTGCTTTAACTGCTTTCATGTTTTTTGATTGAGATGTTAATCAATTTGTTGTTTAATTTCATTTAGCTTATGTCAGGGAACTAACCATAATAAAAACTACACCAGATCAAGAGTTTTTTATTCTTGTTTTCATTTTGTTTTCCCTAATACTCTATTTTAATTTCTTCATATTCTTCCTCTGTCATTGTCGTTTATCTCCACTGATAAACCATAAACAAATATGTGTTTTTAGTAAAATTTTCATGGTTGAATGGGTAAGTGCCTAAGTCGAATTGAAACATCAGTTACAGAGATGATTAGACCATTAGTAAGTTCTGTGGCATAGTTATTTAAGATGGCTAACAAGCGACGGTTCACAACTTCTCGGCTTACATTCCCTAGACGAAATAAAATAACACTGGGTAAGCTGTCGCCACTAATTGCTAATAGTTGAGCAAAGTCTAAATCTACTGTAAGTAATATTCTTTCTTCTTGACGAGCTTTGTCTAAAATATTTTGGTCTGTCATCTTTTCTAGGTTTTCTTCAATCAGGTGGATTGCGTCATAGCCTTGTTCTCTCAAAAGTGCAATTGTGCGGGGAGAGATACCCATATCACCTAAAAACTTCATACTGCTTGGGTGTTTTGCCAAAGGATGACGCGCTCTTGGGTTAGCCAAGCTGCATATCTTAAAGCTTGTTGGATGTCTTCTGGTTCGAGATAGGGATAGTCTTCAATTATCTCAGCTGTTGATAAGCCATTGGCGATGAGGTTAATGATGACCGATACGGGTATCCGCATTCCCCGAATACAAGCTTGACCCGCCATAATTTTAGGGTCAAAGGTAATGCGATCTAATCCTGCTATTGTTTTCATTTTGTTTTCCCTACTACTCTATTTTAATGGCTTTATATTCTGGATATAGGTGAGTTGATAAAGTTTGTAAACTAAGTTATCAATCTCTTTTTCTAATTCGTTTGTGTCAGCATAGCGATCACTTCATTCATTTTGCAGGTTTTCTAAATCGGCTAGGTCTTGAAGTCTCCCAGATGCTAATTTATTTTTTTTGAGATTGTCAAGATTGATAAAGTTAACAGGTACATCATTAAGCATTACTTCAATTTTGGAATCATAGCAGGTTTGAAAATCAACACCATCAGGATTTGTAATTAAATCAATTCGGTTCGGGGGATAGCCAAGCTGAATGATTTGATTAGGGGTTTGAAAGTCATCAGATGTCAATCCTAAGCTTTCAAATCCAAATTGACTTAATGCTGTTACTAATTTCTGAGCATTTTCTTGGCTTATTTCAATCCAAATATTAATATCTTTATTATACTTTATTATAGCATGGATGTCCATAAACTGCAACAGCATAACCACCGATAACCAGATATTTAACTTGGTTGTCGTTTAATAATTGTATATAGCGTTTCCTGTTGACAAGAGGTACATTCTCAATCCTGAAAAGCTTAATCAGCAAAGGTTAAAGTGGCTCTTCGTTACTCTTTATGCTAAATCAACAGACAAGATGCCAAGATAACATACTTCTAACCCAAAAATTCCGAAAGTTTCTAAAGCCATAGCCTCTTCGTTTTATTAGTTTAAGTTTATTGTTGATTCCCTCGACCAC
>NZ_JADBRW010000329.1:0-5458 GCF_020247025.1 Microcystis sp. M109S1 | reverse complement strand
GGACTCTGTGTAAGACAGTACATGGTTTTTTAACTGTGGTATGCGACGGTGGTGGAAGCAGAAACTTAAATCGTGAGGTTTAGGAATCGCCGCACTTTTAGGGCGGCGAGGATGTCAATTCGTCAACCCCCTGAACGATGGCGGCAGACTTTCTTTTGGGTAAGATAGCTGTAGTTTCGCCAAGATTCCCAAGAAGGCGAGGGCGGCGGCTTCTTAACGAAGGCAGGAGGCGGTCGGCCGTTTTTGTAACGGGGATTTATGCCCCGCTCCCAAAACTTTTCGCCTTGTTGCTGTGCCAAATCCTTGACCCATAAACAATCACCCTCAAGATAACAAATCGATGGCAATTGTCGATGATAGCTGAGATTCTATCACTTGATGACCGAGATTAACCGGTCGAGCATTTCCCTCTACCGGGGCGCAATAACGGGGAATTGGACTAGAAACGAGGCTAATATGACGGTCACTCACCGCTAATCCATGGGTAGGATCATAACCTTTCCAGCCGCCCCCCGGCAAATACACCTCCACCCAAGCGTGTAAATGTCTTTCTCCTTGGTCTAAATCTCCTTCTTGATAGCCACTGACAAAACGGGAAGCCAATCCCACACAGCGACACACATCCATAAATAAAACCACAAAATCGCGACAGGAACCCTGCTTATTTTTCCAAGTGTTTCCGGGTAGATAGGGTTCCCCGGTAAGACGAATAATTTGCTGACAATTTCGGTAAATTTTGTCATTAAGATTAAACAGGAAAGATAGCACCTGTCCCTCGGTTTCCCGCATAACTTCTTGGGCTAATGCTGCCACATCAGGGTCATTAGCTAACCCATAAAATTGTCTGTAGGGTTGTAATTGACTGTGGAGAGAAATGGGATAATCAAAGGGTAAACAGGTCGCCCAAGGTTCCAACAAATACTGAAAAGGATTAACTCCATGGGTTTCCACTTCACTCACCATATCAATTAATAATTCTTCCGTCGGTTGATTAAACCAAATTTGTAAACAAGAATTACCATCGAGGTCGATAATATTAGTTATCGTTAAAGGTTCCGGGTTAATTTTGAGCGTGAACTCTCGTAAAGTTTGCCCACCATCGGATTTTGGTCGCAAGCGCAGCAGATGGGGCGATAAAATCACGGGTTGATTATAGAAATAGTTAGTTTGATGCCGAATGTGATAACGCATTAAGTTGTTAATTGGGATTGATATTGAAAGTTATTTACTGGCAGAGGTGAGGCAAGTTCAGGATTAAAAACGAAGAAAGTTTCTGTCATTTTTATTCCCACATCATTAACTCTTTTTTGAATATGGTCGAGGAATTCATGTAATCCCATTTCAATAATATCCTCGATAGTTAGATAACTCATTTCCGCACCAAGTCGCCCTAAACTTCTTTCTACCGAATTCCCCCAAGTTCCTATAGGAGTACCAGTAACTTGATGCAAACAGTGGTCTAATTCCCGCAGACAAAAGTGAATTGAACGAGGAAATTCTCGATTAAGAATTAAAAATTCGGCCACGTCACTAGGAGTAATCCGTCGTTGACATTTACGATACATTTCGTAGGCACTCACCGACCGCAGTAAAGCAATCCATTGAATTTGGTCTAGAGAAGTTCCTACCCATTGAGCGGAAGGCAAGAGATAATAGTATTTAACATCAAGAATTCTGGCGGTTTTATCGGCGCGTTCCTGTAATCTTCCCATAACGCCAAAATGCCAACCTTCATTATGAGTCATCGTTGCATCCATCACCCCCGCAAAACGGTGACTAGCCAATTTAACTTGGGTAAAAAAGTTCGGTAAAGTAGTTTGAGGATGGTAAGAGGAAGCATCTTTTACCATCAAGAAAAAACCATTAACCTGTTCCCACATTTCCGAAGAAATAATCTCGCGAACTGACCGAGCATTTTCTCGCGCCCAGCGCAAACAAGAGATAATTGAACTACTATATTCCGTGTCAAATGTCAAGAAATTGATCACATTTTCTGCGGTGGCTGTGCCGTAACGTTTCTTGAATTGTTCTAAATCTCCCGTGGTTAAAACCAAAGGTTCCCACTGTTGCAAAACACTGGTAGGTACATCTAACATTAAATTAAGGTTAACATCCATAAACCGGGCGACATTTTCTGCCCGTTCAATATAGCGATTTAACCAATAAATTGAATCGGCAACTCTACTAAGCATAATTAACTGGGAAAAAGGAAAGGGTAGGGTGGGTTAGTAACCCAGCAAAATTTTGATTATTGTCCTGATTACTTGGTTAAAACCCAAGTATCTTTACTGCCACCACCTTGAGAAGAATTAACCACTAAAGAACCCTTTTTCAAAGCCACGCGAGTTAACCCCCCGGGATGCACATAAATTTCATCGCCACGATGGAGAATATAGGGACGTAAATCCACATGACGACCTTCAATTTCCGTGTCAATTAAAGTGGGAACCCTAGAAAGACTTAACACTGGTTGAGCGATATAATTGCGGGGATTAGCGGCAATGCGTGGGGCAAATTCTGCCCTTTGTTCGGGGGTAGCTTGAGAACCGACTAACATCCCATAACCTCCCGACTCATTAGCGGCTTTCACAACTAATTTATCGAGATTATTTAAAACATAATCTAAGTCCTTTTCTCGCCAACAAAGATAGGTAGGAACGTTATTTAAAATCGCTTCTTCTCGCAGATAATAACGAATCATATCGGGGACAAAAGCATAAATAACCTTATCATCGGCGACTCCCGTACCCGGGGCATTAGCTAAAGCGACGCGACCTTCCTGGAAAACTTTTAATAATCCGGGTACACCTAACATCGAATCGGGACGAAAAACCGCCGGATCTAAAAAGTCATCATCGAGGCGACGATATACCACATCTACCCGTCTTAATCCCTTGGTGGTTTTCATTTGTAGATAACCATCAAAGACGACTAAATCACGCCCTTCCACTAATTCTACCCCCATTTGTTGGGCGATAAAAGAATGTTCAAAGTAGGCAGAATTATAGGTTCCGGGGGTTAAAACCACCACGGTGGGATTAGGCAATTGGGGCGGTGCTAAATTAAGGAGAGTTTCCAACAGATGGGAAGGATAATCATCCACCGGTTTAACATTCATTGTCTGGAAAATATCGGGGAAGGTGCTTTTCATTACCCGACGATTTTCGAGGACATAAGAAATACCGGAAGGAACCCGCAAATTATCCTCTAAAACGTACCATTGACCATCCTTATCGCGGACTAAATCGGTTCCCGTGATGTGACACCAGATACCTCCGGCGGGTTTCAGTCCCACACAGGGTTTCAGAAATCCCGTTGCCGAGGCGATTAATTCGGGGGGAATAATGCCATCTTTAATGATTAACTGGTCATTGTAGATATCGGAGAGAAAAAGATTGAGAGCTTTGATGCGTTGTTTCAGGCCTCTTTCTAAATAATCCCAGTCCTCAGCCGAGACAATTCGGGGAATAATATCAAAAGGAAAGATTTTTTCCACCCCTTGATTGTCGCTATAGACATTGAAAGTCACCCCCAATTCAAACAGGGCCGACTGAGCGGTTTCCCGGTGTTGTTGAAGTTCTCGGGGGGGCAGATTCTGCAACCATTTGATTAAAGGGGACGCGTGGGGACGAGGTTGACCATCATCTAAGAATAGTTCGTCGTAGAAGCCTTCGGGATCGTAGGTATTTAATAGCACACTGACCTCATTACATACCTTACCTATTCCCAGTGTCGGACAATTGTACCGATTTTTTGTAGTCTAGGAGACATTTTAAGGGAAATTTTAGGAAGTTAGCCGTTTTTCGGGGCTGGCGATCGCCCCTCGATCCCCACTGGTGGAGAAACCTGACAAGAGCGAGAATTAGCCCTGAAAACTGTGTTACATTTTTTAAAGGTCACATCTTAAATCTTTCATTTTTCTTACTGGTTACGCAATGTTTACCAAACAAGTAACGGATTCCAAAGCCTATCAATGGTTTCAGGAACGCTTAGAAATTCAAGGGATCGCTGATGATATCAGCACCAAATACGTTCCCCCCCACGTTAATATCTTCTACTGTCTGGGTGGTATCACCCTTGTGTGCTTCGTGATCCAGTTTGCCACTGGTTTCGCCATGACCTTCTACTACAAACCCACTGTAGCAGAGGCCCTCTCCTCAGTACAGTACATCATGAACGAAGTCAACTTTGGTTGGTTAATTCGTTCTATCCATCGCTGGTCTGCCAGTATGATGGTCTTAATGATGATCCTGCACGTTTTCCGCGTCTATCTGACCGGTGGCTTCAAAAAACCTCGCGAATTAACCTGGGTTACTGGGGTTGTCCTGGCCGTGATCACCGTTACCTTCGGTGTCACCGGTTACTCCTTACCCTGGGATCAGGTGGGTTACTGGGCGGTTAAAATCGTTTCTGGTGTACCTGCTGCTATTCCCGTCGTCGGCGATCAACTCGTCACCCTGATGCGCGGTAGCGAAAGCGTCGGTCAAGCAACTTTAACCCGTTTCTACAGCTTACATACCTTTGTCCTGCCCTGGTCGATCGCGGTCTTCATGTTGCTACATTTCTTGATGATCCGTAAACAAGGCATTTCTGGGCCTCTATAATTCAGAAAAGTATCTCTGTCGATCCGAAATCATTTTTAGGAGACATTATCCATGTCCACATTAAAAAAGCCCGATCTCAGCGATCCCGCTCTGCGCGCTAAGTTGGCTAAAGGGATGGGTCACAACTACTACGGTGAACCCGCTTGGCCTAACGATCTGCTCTATATCTTCCCGGTGGTTATCTTTGGTACGATCGGACTCTGCACCGGTTTAGCGATTATGGATCCCACCATGATCGGTGAACCTGCCGATCCTTTCGCTACTCCCCTAGAAATTCTGCCAGAGTGGTATCTTTATCCCGTTTTCCAAATTCTCCGTATTCTTCCTAACAAACTCTTAGGTATCGCTTGCATGGCCGGCGTTCCCCTAGGCTTGATGTTAGTTCCCTTTATTGAAAGCGTCAATAAATTCCAAAATCCCTTCCGTCGTCCCGTCGCTACCGCTATCTTCCTATTTGGTACTGTGGTCACGATCTGGTTAGGTATTGGTGCCACTTTCCCCATCGATATATCTTTAACTCTCGGTTTGTTCTAAGTTACTGAACACCACCGGTTTGTTGCCCACGCTTGTGATTCCTGACTTTGGAAGAGCGATCGTGGGCAATTTTAATTTTGATTTCTTCTATCTCAAGGTCGCGATTCCACTTTCGGGGAGTTTTGGTTCTCGACGTATTTTTTTAGTTGTTCGATGGTAACACCGCCACAACTAGCCACGAAATAAGCTCCCGTCCAAAAATAAGGTTTATTGTAGAAATACTTTGCCGCCAAATCCGGAAATTCCTTTCTAATTAATGGGACTACTAACTGTTTTAAGGTTAGCGATTAATTTGGATAAAGCGATGTCAGGTTTGTCAT
>NZ_JADBRW010000328.1:0-24364 GCF_020247025.1 Microcystis sp. M109S1 | reverse complement strand
GAAACTGGCGGCGTGGTACTTTTAAATATACTCGATTGCCTAATCTTGACAAATCTCTGACTAGATTATACTCTGTCTGATTGATTCTGTCCAAGGTTTGATGGCAATTCGGACATTCAATTGTTTCATTTAAAAGAGCGAGCTTTAGGAAAATTGTCTGCTCAATTTTTTGATAATTGACCACTGTTACATTTGGTAAATCGAGGAGTTGATCAAAATTTATCCACATAACCCACCTCCTGTTCTGTGTTACTATTATACCATGCTCACACAGAACCTAGAAGAGCCACAGGATTAGGTATCAAAAGATAGAACGGCTTAAAAAAGCATGGTATCTTTTCAAGCCCTCCTCGGAAAAATTCGGGTTGAACCAGACCAGTGTAACTTCGGAGTCGAAATTTCCCCGCAGGTTTCTAATCTTTTGGAAAGCCATACTTTCGCATCTGAAACCGTGTTTTTGGTAAAACTCGATCGCCCTTGTATTGCTCCGATGGGGCAAAAGTTCAAATCGGAGGATATGAGGCATATTAGCTTTAATCTCTCTCAGATAGGCATCGATCAGTTGGCCGCCGTATCCTTTCCCCTGCCACTCAGTATGAACTAAGCTAAACGGCGCTTAACCTGCATGATCCAATAGCTATAACCCTTTTGGAGTCTATATCGGTGATCCGAAGTAAAAGCCGTTTAGCTTATCATGGTCGCATTAGTGAGGACATGAGCCAGACACTTAAATCGTGAAGTGAAAGCTTTTAAGCAACCGACGATTTCTCCCCCCTCTTCGATAACTAGAACCAGCCCATACTCTAATCCTTCCCTCAACATCTGGCCCACATAGTCAAGCGTAATTTCCCCTTCTTCTTGGGTTAAATTGCCCGGGTTCGAGCGAGCGACGATTTTGTAGAGTTTGTAGAGCGGGCGGATATCGTTCTCGGTTGCCCTTCGGATCATAGCCGAACCGCATCCCTGCGACGACTGGAGCGATGTCGGTAGAATCGCTTGAAAACTATCCCTTCTGGCCGAGCCGGTTTCGGAGATCGGACACTCTGGAGAATAGTGAAAACCTTTCATGGCCGCATCTCTCCCTTCTATCCTCTCCACTATGATCATACCCGAAATCCCAGAGAACCGATAAAATCGATCTAAAATAAGGGCTCTTCTCGACTTTGTGTGATAATTTTTGCTTATGGAATCGTGAAATGCTTATCGGGCAAGACTTTTAGGGCTATTTTGCGGATATTCTATCAGTATAGACCTCGTTTCCACACATAAACCAGAAGAGCCAAATAAGGACGGGATGGAACAACCCTCAAACCGTCAACTATTATCAACTATCGAGGGGGAGCGATCGAGCGATGAAGATTCCTAAATTACCCGATCAGATCACTATACCGATCAACCGAAAAACCGTCTGGCTTTTTGGTTTTGGGGTGATCCTTTGGTCTTTGTTCGTCGTGGCAATAAACGATCGCTTTTTCAGGATCGACGAGATTATTGTCTATCCCGACGGTTCGAGGGAATATCGGGTCAATCCGAAGTGACAGTAACCGCGTTATGGATTTTAAAAACTTTTCTCGACCTACTCTCATGATGTCAAACATCTCTTAATTGTTAAGGTTAAATTTAAACGTTAGTAGTTATTATTTTGAAGAAAATGAAGATAAAACACGTGATTAATTGCCATAAGTTCCTAACTTTTCTAATTATATTAGGCTTAATGGCTTTTTATAATAATTTTACCCCGCTCGCTTGGATATACCTTTCCCTGCACGGAACTTACGGTTTTATGTGGTTGATCAAAGATAGATTATATCCCGATCAACAATGGGAAAAAGAAATATCGGTGGCTGGGGGAATATTTACCTTTATTGTTCTCGGTTTATATTGGGCTGCCCCTTTTATTATTATTAGCGAGAAGGTCACGGCCGCCGCCCCTTTAATATCTGTGGCCATAGCGGTCAATATTATCGGGGTATTTCTCCATTACGGTAGCGATGCCCAAAAGTATTTTACCCTTAAATATAGGGAAGGGTTAATCACGGAAGGTTTTTTTAGTCGTTGTCGTAATCCTAACTATTTGGGAGAGATTTTAATTTATCTCGGTTTTGCCCTGTTAGCCCAACATTGGCTGCCTTTTCTGGTTTTGGGGGGATTCATCACTGGGGTCTTCATCCCCAATATGCTTAAAAAAGACCACTCCCTCTCCCGCTATCCCGAATTCGACACTTACAAAGCGAACTCCGGATTGCTATTACCCAAACTGATTAAATCTAGTCTAAATGCTCGCCAATCCCCTCAGACCTAAGCGAAGAAGGTATTTCTCGTAAGGATGAAGTATAATACAATTTGCCATTGAGGAGATTGAATTGCAAGGTAAGCTATTAAGTTTTACATAGGGGATATTGACGAATAAAAGTGGGATAGTAGGATGGAAGGATGCGAGACTGGGAGCGGTAATATTTAGACGGAATCCATGAAAAAGAAATTTCATTTTTTGCCACCAATTTCAATTCATTCAGCTATCGCACGGCTGGCATTGCCACTGACGATAGCCAGTGCCACCTTTTACTTTAGTTATCCCGCCCGCGCACAGTCCCCTGCGGGGGATTTACGAACAGATAATGTTTACGGTCAGTTCAGTCACTGTATCGTCAACGAATACGGTGAGGGTTCAAATTCTCCAAGGGAGCAGGCGAAATGCCGGGGACTTTTAATCGAATCCAACAGAAAGGTTCCAGAACTGCATGATATTAAAAACGGCTTTACCTATTTTTTTTATGCCACGATCAGAGAACAAGATTTCGTGATCAGCTATGCCACCGACCATCAAAATAACGTCAAATATATCGTCATCAGCGGCGATAATTTCAGCTTTGGTGGACTGGCTACTGGTAACTGCGAAGAATATTTACGCGATAGCGATAACCATATCATAGTTTGTAGTGGCAAAATTATCGAAGATCAGCTTGGCAATGGTGCATCTAACAATTTAGTTTACGCGGCGGCTATCAATCTGGCAGAGACAAATGAGGGTTTGACCACATCTCAACAATCCTTAGCGGCACAATGCACTGGGGCGGCGATCGGCTCTCTACTGGGTTTGGCGATTACGGGTAATGCCAGAGCGGCCGCTAACGCCATTCCCGCCCAGTGTCGGCAAAATTCCCCTTCCCCTCAATATCAAACTCCTACTAACAGAAATGCCATCCCCAACACCTATCTAAATCCTAATCGCAGATGGTTACAGGATTCGATGCGAGATACGGATATGCGTTTTATCCCCTATGGTGATGGTTGGCGTGATATTCAGAGGAATCCGAGCGGTTTTTAATAATCCGCTAGAAAGAACCTTGCTCCTCTAAAATTTTGCCAAAAATCGTCTTCAACTTTTCTTTTGCTCTCTGTCCTCGTTTACGCATCGCCGCACAATTGACCCCGCCGCACTGACCCGTAATTTCCCCCCAGCTAAGTTCTTGCAGATAAAAAAGTTCTATCAAACGAAAGTCTTCTAGGTGATCTACCTTTAATATATTTAAAGCCTCATTCAGGGGTTTTTCGTATTTGTCCAATAGGAGTTCCCCATCTGAAAGACGGGACTTTTCAACCAGAAGAGGGGGAAGTAAACGAAGCTTGATTTCTGTTTTGACGTGCTTAACGATAACGGACTTGGCCACGGCTTTACAATAGGGGAGAGGAGAATCGATCGTCCCCCCCCCCAGTATGTGTCGCTGAATGCGCCATAATACCTCGTTATAGATATCGTCGGCTTCGTATCTGTGTGTGAGGCAATAATGACGCAAAAGATGATTAATATGAGCGATCATCCGACGATCAATGTCATCGTCTGGACGGTGTTGCCGGCAGATGTCGTACAGCCGATAGCGGCTCGTAACGACAAATAGGTATATTGCGGGAGAGAGAGTGATACTATCGCTCATATTCGATAATCCTAAATTAAGTTCGAGACAGAGTATTCATGCGGTATTCCGACATATCCTTCAACATCACCAAGCAACCCCCCTTACTGTCCTTTTTATCGCTCTCCTCGGATAAAGGCCGATTCCAGTGATCGTCCCGAAACCAGCGATCATCCCGAAACCCGACACCTTCATCTTGAAAGTTATCCACGGTGGCATCTCTCAAACGAATGTGAATCGTTTTTAGATTACTAGAGATCGTGTTTGCGATTTTGTGACATTGGTGGCGATCAATCGTGATAATATCGCCGGCGGTAAAGTATTGTGGGACGGGGGTGGCCGCCGCTGGATCGACGGCAGATTCCCACAGCCAATGTGTTAAGCGTCCTTCGAGGACGAGAATGGCATCCAGATCGTAACCGTGATGATGGATGTCCGTAGATTGACCGGGAAGCCAACCGATCGCATAAACGGTTAACGACTCGCTTTTCGCGATCAGATTTCTCAAAAATTTTTGGGGATTGAAAATTATATAGTCCGATTCGCTAAAGTATTGTTTGATATCGAAGATATGTCGGCAGAAACTTTTGACGATTTCGCTAAACTCGCTAAACTTTAAAGGTTCGCAAGGGTGAAGATTTAAATCGATAACCAGCTTTTGAATTGCTAAAATTTCTTGAATTACCTTTTCTTCGGGTACTTTTCCCCGCTCTAATTGCCATTCGATCAATTCATCAACTCGATGCACCCAATCGAATAGCTCAGGATTGGAAAAAGACTTTTGGATAATATCCAGAACTTGCATCTCCTTTTCTTGATCAAAATCATCGTTTACTCGGCAAGAAGAGTACCTATAGACGATTTCGAGAATATCTTCTCGTTCGGGTCTGGGGCTAGACCCCCGATAAAATTTTCCGTTGGTTGAGGCCATATTACATACAGAAGTTTACGACACAGTGCGCGTTCTCGTCGCGTTGACAAGATTTAGAGTACCGTCCCGACGGATTGTGACGGACGGACGGCAATTTTTTCGGGGACAAAAGGATGGCGGTTCCGTCCCCGCTATTTCTCGATCGCCCGTTCAATCTATCAATCCCTCACAGGAAAGGCGATCACTCAATACCATCATGGCCATATCGGCAATATAGATATCAACATAACTATTGCGGTAAGCCTCGAATTTCAGTCGCTGACCAGCCGCAAGCGTTCGTTCGAGCCATTGCCCTTCTTCTATGACCCTGATAATTTGAAAGCGATCGCTCTCATTATGATAGGTGCATTGAACTTTGGAAGATACGGCAAGGGGGAAAAATCGAATCATAGTTAATTCCTCCACAAATCTATACATCTAATTAGGGTTTGCGGCAAAAAGTTTTTCGTGGGGGTAGGGTGTAGGGTGTAGGGTTTTACCGATTTTCAGGTGGTCAATTACCTAATTTTCAGGGAAAAAGTCCCGGAAATTTCCCCCCAATCACTCCCATGGTCGGCACTTTTTGAGGGAAAAAAAGTCTAAAAACCTTGTTGGATAAGGTTTTTAGATTTATTCAGCAGACCCTAATTAGGGCAAAAATTGTGAATTTGTGAGCGATCGAGATTTCCTTAATCGACAAATCTTGATAAGACCTCACTTTCCGTATCCGCAGGGCAAAGTTGCCGATTTAATCCCGTCAGGGTCTGACGAATATATCTCAGTTGATCAGGATCACTCTCGACACGATCGAAGTGTCGAACCTTCTGATTGAGAACTTCGATTTCTCGCTCTATCCACCAAGTTTCTTGTTTCATTGTCCCGTCCTAACGCGTGTATTAAATAGAGTAATTATTTCCCTTTTGTGACAGTCCGCTGAAAATTTTATCTTGAATGTCGTGAAGACCGTTCGGCTGACCTCACGGCCGAAGCCCTCGCTTGAGCGCGACGGGAGTGTCAACTAAAGTTTTCGACAACTAGACGTATTGGTGGGTCAGCTATATGATTGAAATCAGAGTTTCTCTATACCGATCGAAAAAGTAATTGATTGTATTTTGGTAACTAAACTAACTTTGAAAAGCCAAGGGTAAGACGAATGCCATTTCAGAACAACTATGCAAATCTGGTGACAGAAAAACCTCAAGCTCACACCCGCTTGATCCGAGATTATGACGGCAACAATAAAGATTTTGACTTCATTATCATCGGTTCCGGAATAGGAGGTGGCATCTTAGCGGATGACCTAGCCGATCGATTGGGGCAAAGTCATCGCATTTTGGTCTTAGATGCTGGCTCCTTCATCTATCCAACCCATGTCTATAATATCAGTCGCATCCCTAACGGTTCGGTAGCCCCCCACTTTGGCGTAGATAATTTCAAGCAGTCACCTAGCGGTTCCCATTTTATCGGTTCTAAACCCCAATTATGTTTTGGTGGGCGTTCTATTTTTTGGTCGGGACTAATTCCGCACCCTCAAAGTTGGGAGATGGAGTTCTTCCCGGATAATGTACGTCAAGGAATCGAGGTATTTCCAATTAGCTAATGAACGGATGAATACATCGTTTTCTCTTGGCGATAAGGCAAAAAAGTTGGTGAATTATTTTCAGTCGAGTTCTCTCAATTCAGATTTTGAAATAAAACAGACACCCCGCGCCGTGCATCAACCCTATCTCAATCCCGACGGCACGCCACGGAATCAATTCTTTGTGGAACCGACGGGAGTTTTTAACACCGCTGAACTGCTTATCAATCAGGTCGGTCTAACGCCAGGTGTCGATCAAAATGGTAATGGACTATTCATCAAACTCAACAGTTTTGTAGAAACGATTCAAAACGTTCCTTTTGACTGGTATGAAGTCAAAACAACTAACACTATTACAGGAGAGCAAATTAGTTTTTATTCCCCTAAAGTTGTCATTGCTGCGGGTTCTACAGAAAGTCCTAAAATGCTCAATCGTTCTGCTGTCTATCAAAGCCTGCCCGCTCAAATTCAGAAGAAAGTAGGTTTTGGCTTAACAGATCACCCTGTTACAGGGGAGTCTCAGGCTTATGTGTCGTCTCTGGGAAGAAACGCTTCACTCATTCCCCTCAGTCGTCAAGACCACGCTAAAATTATCTTCTACTCGCGGGGAAATCGAGATGCTAACGGACAAGTGATCTACCCCTTCAATATAGAAATGAATGTTAATCATGAATATTGGCATCTGAGAAACAACGATCTGTCTGCTGAACCTGTGGCTGACAATACTAGCAGAACCCGTGTTGATATCAAATTTAGCTTTGGGAATTGTCTTGATGATGAAAATGGAATTTTCTCCCACGCTAACGATAACTACACTCCTGACATTCGCTTCAAACGTTTTTCAAATCTAGATGATTTGTTGGGTTCTCGTTTCCCAGCCCTCGCAGGCTGGAATAAAAGCAAAAATGAGTTTTTTGACTTACTCAATCAAACAAGAAATCGCATTTTTGCCGAATTCAATGATGTGGAATTTATTACTGGTGAGTATGGTGGGGGTAGCGGCCAGCAATGGCCTTTTGGTTGGGGTACGGTTCATCACGCCTGCGGTACTTTGCGGATGCCGTGGAAAGCTAACCTTAATGCCAATTTCAATAACGATTCAGTTGTCGATGAAGACCTGAAAGTTCGAGGCACTACAGGACTATATATTTGCGATATGTCCGTTATGCCGATCAGCACCGCCGCTAACCCCGTACTCGCTCTGGCAGGATTAGCTTTAAGACTTTCCGATCATTTGGGCTAAAAAAATCGACAATGTTCTGAAAGTTATGTCGTGACCGATCGCCGCTCTATCCGGAACCATACCAATCTAAGGGACTACCGGCAAAACTTTGATCGCTCCGGGCCAGAAAAACCAGCTTAACAAAAATTTTCAGACTACCGACAAAAATCTAGAAAGCTGATTTTGCTGGAACCTCCGCTCTATCCAGAACCATACCAATCTAAGGGACTACCGGCAAAACTTAAATTTGCTCGCTCGTCGGGCGGGGGGGTTCTCCTTAACCCATCGCTTTTGTGTGAGTATGCCCCCGCACCTTCTCACTTGCGCCGCCACCCACCCCGCCACCCCACCCACCGCCCCAGAAGCCAGCATGAAGCTCACTGGTGGGTTCACACACACAGGTTTTCTATTATACCCCTTTAAAACCCGTGTCAAGGGCTTCGCGAGTGGCGATAGTGGTGCTACGCATTTTATTTCTGGGGACACCCCAGACCCCGATCGCCACCCTTGACACTGGCCTCATCGAAGAAAACAAAGACAAACGCAAGGGGTAGGAAGAACCTGTTGTGTGTGTTTGTTTTGGGAGGTGTCCCGTGTTTTGTGCTGCTGTTTCTTCGGCTCTGTCCTGTCCGGTCGTTGGTTTTTCGGGTTCGCGTTCGGTCGTTCCTGCGGTTTTGGGTTCGGTGCTGTCTGGTTTGCCGGCGGGTGCTTTGGTGCTGGTCGGTTGCGCTCGCGGTGTGGACGGTGCGGTGCGTGCTTCGGTTCTGGGTTGTCGGGTGTTTCGCGTGTCGGGTTCGGGTCGGTCGGCGTTCGCTGGTCGGTCGGTGCGGTTCGTGCGGGCTTTGGCGGCTGAGGGCGGTGTCCTGTTCTCGTTTCCGGGTCGCGCTTGTCCGGCGGGGTTGGTTCCTTCGGCTGACCCGCGCTCTTGTTTCTGCGGGTTGGGTTCGGGTTCTTGGGCTTCTCTGGCGCTGGCGTTGGGCTTGGGTGTCCCGTGTTGCGTTTGGTTGCCTGCGGGTGTCTCGGTTCCGGCTGATTGGGGCTTGATTTCGGTCGGTTCGGGCTGGTGGGTGTCTCTGCCGTTCTAGCGCTTTCTTTCTGCCTCGGCTTCCTGTCGGGGCTTTTTTTTTGGCGGTGAACCCACAAAATACGATCACCGATAGCATCGAAAATCACCCTTAAACATGACGACGGGAACGCTCACAACGAGTTAACCCTTTGATGCGATCGATCTAAAAGCGGTTCTCCCTTCGGTCGGTTGTTTATGTGGGGAAGTATCCCCACACCCCTCTGCTACGGCGGTGCTGATCGCGGTTTCTTTGTCCCCCCCTCCCGTCCCCCCCAGGGGGGAAGCCTTCTCTCAGCAATCCTATTTTAACTACGGGGTCAAGGGTGGTTATTTTCTTAAGGAAATAGGCTTTTTGAAGAACTTCTAAGGTTTCACGGTTTTCTAAGCAAACAGGCTTTCCTAACAATTTCTAAGCTCGTTCCTCGCTAAGAAATTCTACTGGAAACCGTGTTCGCCAAGAAAACGTGTGACCAGTTCCTTAACCTAAGAAATTCTAAATCAAAAACCGTATTCCCTAACGAAAATATACCATTCCATCTGATGATGGAACGGCGGAAAAGCGGAAAAAGTTTTTTGTTTTTTTATTCCGCCGCCCTTGACTCCCTCCGTTAAGAGACCGGTAGCTGAGAGAAAAAATATTTAGGAGATATCGGCTATGTTTGAAGTAATTAATGGTAAAAATAGCGGGTTTTTGGGTAATTCAAAAATCTATATCGGTCGAGCTAATAAATCTTATTTATTGAAGGGTAGCGTTTTGCAGAATCGCTTCGTGATCGGGCAGGACGGTAATCGCGAGGAAGTAGTCGCGAAGTATCGGCAGTGGCTCTGGCAGGAAGTGCAAAAACGAGGCGAGGTTTTCGATGAGTTAGTTCGGATCGCGGAACGGGTCAAAAGGGAGGAAACGGTGCAGTTAGCTTGCTGGTGCAAACCGTTAAAGTGTCATGGAGATGTGGTGAAATCTTGCGTTGAATGGATGATCGGGGAGGGAATAGTTTGAAAGAAAAGGAAAGAAAAAAAAAGAACAAATAACCATGCGATGAAAACAAACAGGAGGTCACGATTATGACATTCATTAACCCCAAAGAACTAGGACTGTACGCACCGAAAACTAACGAGCGAGTCAAGCTGGCCGCAGAAGCGCAGAAATTTATCAATCAAGCGCTCTATGACTATAAACAACTCTTCTATGGATTGCGCTTGATTGCTTGGTACGAACGGGATAAACGAGCAATTTTCTATGAAGCGCTAACGAAAGGTGAACTCGATCAGTTTAAGGTCGCCCCGGGTCATCGCGCTTCCGATGGTTCCTATACCAAAGACGAATGGGATTATGATCGCCTCAACGCCTATATGTGGAACCGATTCCGCGAGCGTTTTGATGATGCGTTCGATCTCGAAAAGATCGCCGAACTCAAAACCCTTAAGGATATCAAACAGGCAACCGATGAATTATTAGAATTTGCACTCACCAATTGGAAAAGCGCGATATTGGAGGATGACAAAGACCCAAACGAACCCCGCGTCGAACCGATCGGTAAGGGTGTCACTAGCTGTAAGTTAGAGTACGAGGGCATTATAATCGAAGGAAGTTTTCGGTCGGAGGAACGCATCCTCACCCTCCGCACTCAAAGTCTTCCCGAAGTCATCGTCCGGCAAGTGCGAGGGGAGACCAGTTGGAAAGGCGACATCCACTTCGATCCCTTCGGGCAAGTAGTGGTAATGAACTCTAAAAAAGCGGAGCTATTCAGCCAAGTTCTAGCCCTAGCCGCCCGCTTGAATCTCGGTATCAACGAGTTTATGGACAATCCCGAAGGTTTTCTCGGCATCGAATCACCGAAAAGCCGTCAACAAGCCCGACAACGGGTCAAACAGCGCCTCTTGGAAATCAACCGAAACCACTATGAACGGCGCAAGACGGAAGCGGAGTATCAACCCTTCACCCGTCGCATTAACGATGAGATCGACGCAACTCCAGACAGCGACGAACCGAAACCCAAGGAGCCTCAGAAATCTCCCAAGACTTCCACTAAATCGGGCAAGCGCAAAACCGACCGAAAACGGGAGGCCGAGCAGTGGCTGAAAAATAATCCAGAATTCTCGGAGGATGTGGATGCCCAGATGGGTATCACGAGCATTCACACCTAGGTTTCCTTAATAGGATTGGAGGGGAGTGGAGATCCTCTCCGATCCATCATACTGAAAAAACCATGCGAACCGCTATCTTTTTCTGGCAAGATGCCGAACAAACACCTATTCTCAAGTCTCTCATCGAGGAGGCTCTTCACCTCGGTTATAGCCGTTTCCTGACAGCCCTGTTCCTAGAAAACGATCGAGGTCTGGTCTTCTCGATCGAGTCCGAATCGATCGATGACTTTCCCCTCGATAATCTTTTCCGCGCCGACCACATCCTGCTCGTTGACGAGCCACTACTTTGGTTATGCGATCGAGGTGAGCGGGTCTTCGCGGTTTGGGACGGCAGCGAGGACAAAACGCTCACCTGTCTCGGTTTCCTCAAAGCTTGGGGTCTGCCAGGTAATTATGTCAACCCCTACCGTACTTTCACCCTCGAAACCATCTAACGCTTATCCCCGGTCGCTCGATCGGGGTTTTTCTTTCCTACTCCCCGATTTGCTCACTCGTCGAACGGGGGGGTTATCCTTAATTCCTGCGTTTTTTCTGTGCCACTCCCCCGCCTCTCCTCGCTCACGCCCGCCCACCCACCCAGAACCGGAAAAATAAGGGAAGAAAACAAAAGAGATAAAAATCTTCGCCAAGCGGGGAGGTGTAAATCTAGGGTTAAACACCATGAACCAACCGATAATTCCGACTCCAACCGTTCAAACCTCGAACATTCTAGATGAATACGCCGATATCCGCTGGCAGATAGCCG
The DNA here is from genome assembly GCF_020247025.1 of Microcystis sp. M109S1. NCBI lineage: Bacteria > Bacillati > Cyanobacteriota > Cyanophyceae > Chroococcales > Microcystaceae > Microcystis > Microcystis sp. M109S1. The sequence continues at coordinate 12,783 of NZ_JADBRW010000328.1, read as the reverse complement.
CACTTTCGGCCAAACTAGAAGAAATCGAACCGATGGCGATCGAACAGGCGTTGTCGATCATCAATGAGGGTGCGACGGCCAACGGCAAACGGGTAGTGTACCGCACCGATACCGTCGATATCATTCTCCAATTGCGCTCCCAGAAGCCAAAACCCGAAAACCATGCCGACCTCGAATCGCTCAAGGAATTGATCGAGTTGGAAGCTGAGAAAGCCCAACATCAAAACCAAGAGAAGATCGCCCTCATGGAAAAAGAGATCGCCCTTTTACGGTCTCGTCTCGTCAGACTGCAACAAACGGATGAGGGACGGGCGTATCAAACCGAATATGCGGACTTGGAACGGCAGCTGACCACTCTCGAACCGCTTCTCAGCGTCAGATTAAAGTAACCCACTAGCTATATTTAATCGGACAAGCGGGGGAGATTTCCCTCGCTTTTTATAATTGCTTGAATTTAAGAAAATAAATCATAAAACTATCAATAAAATCAAAAATCTTAAAAACTTAGAAATTTAAAAGCTATCGCATTAGATGTAAAAAAATTAACATAGAGGTCAACATGACATTTAAGGTATTCGGTAGTCGTCCCACTAACTCCATTTGTCTTCCCGATATTCCCTACTCGGTTCGTTTCAACTGTAAAGACGGAGGTGGCGGCATCTTCGTCGGGGGTTCCGACCCGCAACATCGCAAGTCCAATCCAGAGGACAAGATCGACATAAATATCATCAAAGTATCGAAATATTTCGGTACTCTAGGTAAAACCGATAACGTGCTGTGGATTCAGCTATTTTTTATCTCGGCTCCTAATGTACCCGCCGAAATTCTGCCCCCCAATACCGTCTGTGTCGGGTATATCAAAAAACAGAGCATTTCCGCCCTGTTCAATACCGTCCAAGCCGCTATGAATAACGGCGAACCCGCACTCGGTATCTTCACCCTCGGTTTTCAGAAAGAAGTCGGTACGGAGGGACCTTATTATTCCGTCTGCTTTAACTGGCGCACACGTCAATCCGACGAGGAGAAAAAGCAACTGGAAATGATCGACGCTTTTCTCAACGAATACGGCGATCAACTGATCGACTTGGAAAGCACCCGAATGTTGACCTGCGTTGACGGTTGGAGTGCTGAAGCGGTTAACACCCTTATCGCTCGCTCCTTGGGTGAATTGCCCGAACGTAACGAACCGGCATTGCCCACGGCTAAATCGCCACGCCGCACTCGTTAATCCTTGACCTCTCTCGCACCCTCATTCCGGGGGTGCGTTTCACCTATAGTTAATTGATATTAACCGAACAATTTATACTTTTTAACTACAGTCAATCGACTGAATAAAATCTATTGAACAGTTTTTGTTTTGCCAAAGAATCTGATTTCAGGATAGACTAAACCCTATTCTTTTACACAATGATTAGAAAATTAGCCTTAATCCGACCTGTTATTCAAAGAAATAAACAAAAATTATGTTATAATAATCGATATTTATGATGCTATTTAATCTTGAAAATCACCAGATTGGTAGATTGAAAACCATGATTGTTAATTGTTTTCGATCTAGAGCGAACTAATCAATTAAATTTCTTGCCAGATAAAGATTTAGTCCATTTATGCCCCCCTATCGAACCATAACAAGTAACGAAGAACCAAGAATTAAAACTACAATAAAAGTCTCAGAAAATCCTTCGACATGGGGTAAAAACCAACGAGGTACAACCCATGTCCAAACCGCAAGCGATCGATAAATTCCAACTCATTACCGACAAACTGATCGGCCTGATCGAACAGGGAGTAAAACCATGGACGAAATCATGGCACGCGACTCCCTACCAAAACCTGATCACCGGTCATCAATACACGGGCATTAATCCCATACTCTGCAGCATCGACTCGACCATAAATCAATGGGAACATCCATTTTTTGTCAGTTTCATTCAGGCTAAACAGGTGGGATGGACGGTCAAGAACGGCTCGAAATCGACTTGGTTACGATGGGGCGGCACGAATGTCAAAGAAACCGAAAACCCAGAGACAGGAGAGGTCGAACTTCTCTATTACAAGGCTTTTAAGTTCCATAACGTCTTCAATGTCGCCTGTATCGATGACTCGAATAGTGACGTGAAGATCGATTCTCTTATCCGCCAAAGAAAGGTGACTATTTCGGGAAATAGCGAACTCCGTTTGCCAGAAGTCGAACAATTTATCCGACAACACCTGCCAAAAACCCAATTCGGGGGCAACGTCGCCATGTACCATATCGCCACCGACACGATCCGATTACCCGAATACGAAACTTTCTCCAACGCCGCCGCCTATTACGCCACTTACCTGCACGAGTTGGTACATTGGACGGGACATCAAAAACGTTGCAACCGTCCGCTCAAAAATAAGTTCGGCTCCTGGTCCTACGCTTTCGAGGAGTTGATCGCCGAGATCGGAGCGGCGATGGTCTGCAATCAACTGGGTATCGATACCAAACTGGAACATCACGCCAGTTATCTCGACTTTTGGCTTAAAATCCTGAAAGATGACAAAAAAGCCTTTTTCGATGCAGCTCGCTTGGCGATAGGAGCGACTCAATATTTGACGGCAGTTCAACAACTAGAAAAAGCCAGTTGAGGACAACAGGCGATCGAAATAAACGTTATCGATCGCCCTTTTCCATCGAGAAGATTAAAAAAAATCGAGAAAAAAGAGAACGAAAAAGCTGACTGCGGGGTGAAAACTATCGAGAGAAAGACCATGACTAACAATCGCTTTCCCCGTCCCGAATTACTGCTACACCCCAATATACCCAAACCGTTACACGGTATCAATCCCCGCACGATCCTCGGTCAGAAGTGGTGGAACGCACAACGACAATTAGCTTATGCCGAACACGATTATCACTGTTGGGCTTGCGGGATACATAAAACGTCGGCTAAGTATCACCGTTGGCTGGAAGCACACGAGGTCTATGACATCGACTACGGTACGGGACGGGTGGAGATGAAAAAAGTCTGTGCGCTCTGTCATAGTTGCCATCAATATATTCACGATGGCAGAATGCAGAAATTATTGGAACAGGGCAAACTCTCTTTCGAGAAATATATTCACGTTCTCGCTCACGGAGAACGGCTCGTCAAAGATTATTTGACCGAAGTGGCCATCAATTACCGAGGACAGACGTGGAAAAAACCTTTCGAGGGAACGCTTCCCTTTCAAGATACTTTCCCCGATGTGATCGTCCCAGGATTACCCCGCCCTGTCCAATCGCAGGTCGATTGGCAAGAATGGCATTTAGTGGTCGAGGGACGGGAATATTATACGCGCTTTTCCGATATTCGGGAATGGTCGGATTATTATCAGTGGTTACACCGCAATAACCTGACCGATAATTTCCAAATATTCGCCCAATTTAAAGAAAGTAAATAATCTTCAAAAGCTTGCGCCAAGGGTTGAAAACCATTCGGAGATAATCCCTTGGCCTCTAAAGTTTATTTACTGCATTATCTCGGAGAGATAGGCGATACCACCAAACCAACAGGATACGCGCAACACTATCTCGGTAGTACCAGACGAAGCTTAAAACAAAGACTAGCGGAACACGCTGCGGGACGGGGTGCGAAGATAACCGCCGCTTTCGCCCGACAGAATATCGACTTTATCTGCGTCCGAACCTGGAACGGCGGCAGAACGGTGGAACGTTACCTCAAACGCGTCACGTCACGCCCGTCTCTGTCCTTTGTGCAATCCCAACGCCCGTCAATACGGCAACCAGATGGGGGGAACACCCCTGATCTCCAGTTTCAAACACGGTTCTCGATCGAAATCTTCAGCGTCTCGATCGAAAATATCGAGAAATTGAAATGATTTGAATGGGTGGTGAAAACCTATCAAGGAAAAAACAATGAATATAATTTTCAAACAATGGAATTGCAGAGTTATCGTCAGTAAATATCTGAAAGGTGGTTTTCCGGCGATTTTTTTAGTCGATGCCGATAACGAAGAACAGATCGCAACGGCAACGGTTAATTTGATAGAGTACGGTATCGAACCGGAACCGAATCATTGCTATTTGAAAGACTATTCCGAAAATCAGGGAATTGTCGAGATTCTAGCGGGAGCGGGAGCCGTGATTCCTATCCAACAGATTCGCCTCGGAAATTTGACCGCAACATTGTGCAAACTTAGTCCTCAACTGATCGAAGAATTAGAAAAGCTATAAAACGTAGAGAAAGCTGTCAGATGACAGCTTTTTCTGGTTATAAGTAGTCGGCATGGTCAGACCTAAAGAACAATTGGAGCGAAAAAAATAGCTGGAACGGGGGGAAAAAACATGGAGAGCAACCGATATGCAACTATCCATCTTCGATCTTCCCCCCGATCCCGTACCGACCCGACTTCGCTATCCCGACCCCCGCAAAGCGCAAAAGTTGAGGGAATTGGCCGCTAGTCTCCAATCGCAAATCGACAAGAAAATGAATCCAGCCATCTCCCATCAACGCCCCACCCGACGACGGGCCGGCATCGTCGCCTCGATGAGAGAGGACGGAAAACAACTGCAACGGATTCAGTCCTGGCTGCGGGTGATGGCCGACGAAGCGGAAACCGGAACGTTGCCCGACATTCTCCAACGTATAACGACGAAAACCCAGTTAGAAGTCCTGTATTCTTTCTGTTATCACCGTTGGCGAGATGAAGATATCCACCGTATACTTACCGACAGAAATTGTCATTGGTACAGCAAACTGGAACGGGCGCACCTGAATAGCCTCGATCGAATTAAGCGGGCAATTACCGCTTTACAGTCCCTGGACAATCTTGCGCTGGAAGACCCCACCCTCATCCAGATACAAGAACTGGAAAGAGCGCTGATCGGACGGAATATCCGCGGTTATTTTCCTACTCCCCGGCCCATCTGCGAACGGATGGTCAAATTGGCCATGCTCCGTAACGGCATGAGAGTTTGGGAACCGAGCGCTGGCAAAGGATCGATCGCCGAGACGATTCGGGAATCGGTACGGGTAAACTTGGATGTCTGCGAACTGCAAGCCGAACTCCGGCAAATTCTCCAATTGAAAGGTTTCAACGTCATCGCCTTCAATTGCTTCGATGTCACGGGAAAGTACGATCGCATTCTGATGAACCCTCCCTTCGGCAAAGGGCTGGAAATTTCCCATATCACCCACGCCTATAACCGTCTGACCAAAGGGGGAAGACTGGTAACGATCGCCCCAGAATCCGTCAGCTTTCGCAAAGACCGAAATTATCAACAGTTCCGTAATTGGTTGGCCGATAAAACCGTCCTCGATGAGGCTTTACCTGATAACGCATTTCTAGAAAGCGATCGACCGACGGGAGTAAGAACGAGATTATTGGTACTGGAAAAATAGCACGCAATGGACGCTTACGGGAGCGTCCTATTTCCGCAATCGGACGGGCTATAGCAATGAAATCGGAGGACGGTATCCACAAAAAGGGCAAAAACAGCCAAAAAAACGACCAGCGCCAGTGAAAACGATTTGTGAAAAATTATGAACAATACTTTCACGGAAAAATTTCTCGAACAACCGCCACCGAATACCGTTCGGGTCATCCAGACGGTCACGGGAACGACCGACAACGCCCGAATATGGGTCGGTTACGATGCCGACAACCAGAAAACCTTCCGCATTTACTGTCCTTATCGCATTGGCAACCGCATACCTGAACCCGTCACGGCGATCGAGGCGATTTTTTTTGATAATTACTGGCGCTGGCGGGTCACGACCGCGTACAAGGCTACCCGTTGTCCCGATTGTGGTGCGGCATGGGACGAGCGCCATTGCGAATTTTGCGGTTTGTCGCTTGAAGACCCGATTTAAAGAGAAAAAAAGAGAACATTGAAGAAAACCTCTGTATTAGTCGAGAAAATTCAAACAGAGGTCTTAAACTATGAAAATCTTATCCTGTCATTCCCTCCGTGAACACTTCAGTACCTTATTTTGCCTTTTGGAAGCACTCAGAACGATTCGCTCGATCAACGACTGACTAAACTTTTTCAAGGTAAACCAGCCCCGTCTAGTTTAAACGCTCAAAAAGATAAAAACAACAGATAAACATATAAAAACAATATAAATCACAGAAAAAGACGGTATCGCGGGCGAAAACCATTAGAAATTGGAGAAACAATCATGCCAGTCCCGAAAACAACCGTCATTTCTGTATCCGATGAAGCCCTCGGTAATTTCGCCGTCCCCGATCATTCAGAACGGGTTTATGCCCAAGTGTACTATGCCATCCGGGAACGTCAGGGTGTGCTAAGCTAAACGGCTTTTACTTCGGATCACCGATATAGACTCCAAAAGGGTTATAGCTATTGGATCATGCAGGTTAAGCGCCGTTTAGCTTATCTCGGAAACGCAACGGCGAGGATTTCAGTTGGGATGACTTCAAACAGACATTCACCGAAGTGTTCGGCACTCCCAACAAACCCACCTATACGCTCGAACAACTGCTGGATTATGCACTTCGCAAATTCAACATGACTTTGCAGGACTTGATCGATGCCAACAAACGCAGTTGGAAACGCCGTCGCGATTGGGAAGAAAAATCTGGTTCCCACTATAACAGCATTCCCCACGACTGGAACGCAGGTTAACCGAATGCGATAACACGAAAGGGGAGGAGTTTTTCTCTCCTTTTTTTTACCTCGGTGAAAGGAGAAATCAAAGAAAAATTAAATAACAAAAACTATCGGAGTGGGGTGTAAACTATTCCGAGAAAATCGATGAATAACGACACTTTCGATAGTTATCTTAACGCCCTCCGTGATTATCGTCTATATCAACAATTTTCTGATAATTATTACGATCCAACCCAAGATTTACCGCCAGGTATTCACGCCTCGATCTACCGTCCCGAACCGGAAATAGAAGACGACCCGGACCCAGATGAGCCAGAAATTTCGGATAATTGGCAACCCAGCGACGATCCTCTTCATTTCTAATCGGTAAATCAAACGGTTCTTCGGTTTGTGTTATGCAATGGACGGGGGTTATAAGGGATGGAACCCTTATGCTAGAAAGGCATTTGGCGATTTTTGTCAATTGTTTTTGATCTAGAGCGAACTAATCAATTAAGTCTCTTGCCGGATAAGGATTTAGTCAATTTATGCCCCCCTATGGAACCATACCAAGTAACGAAGAACCAATCAAACTTTTTCTGCCCTTGGGCGAGGGTCACTGCGACTATCGCCTTTTTTAACTGAGGGAAACAATCGCCAGATACAGAGAAAACTCGGTCGGGAGACAACGAATACAAAAAATAGGAAAAGAAAAGAAAGAAAAACGGTCGGGTGCGGTCGAAAACCAACGGGAGTTAACACCATGCGTCAATCCGGCCACACCCTTATCGAACTGCTCGTCACCTCAATCAATTCTGAAAATATTGGGCAAGTTGAACTGCCCTTCCCTGAATCCTTTGGAAGAAAAGCTGTTAGAATTTTAAAAAATTTACGTTAATTAGAAACAGATGAAGATTATACAAACAAGATAACTTAAAATAACAAGAATGCTCTCGCCAGAGGTGAAAATAATTGAACTAGGAGCTATGAATAATCAAACAAATCCCTCAAGCAGACTGCTAAAACCTGAAACCGAGAAACAGCCAACAATCTTAGGACAAACAGAAACAAACAATCTAGCATAGAATACCACTATTACGGAAACTATTGAGATGAGATTAAGACAACCCTACATTGACCTGATTGGTATCTGGAAAGGTTTTGGCTACCCAGACCGTCGCAACTTCCAGTGGGACTCGAAAGCCAGAATCCGCATCTGGAATGGCAACAACTGTCACTTCGTTGTGTTTAGCGATTTGGATGAGCCAGACAGCGGCACGTCCATCACAAATAGTAGCGAAAACCTAGCAACTTTTATCCGCCGCGACTTTCACTTGGACGGGACGATTTTGTGGTTCGAGCATTATCCGCGCCATAACACTCCTGAGTGCATCCGCCAAGCTAATCACTGGCAAGAAGAAGTCTCTCTTGTTACTTATACCTGGGACGGGCAAAAATACCTCTCTCCTCGCTGGGTCTATATCAAGCGAGAAGCGGCGGAAACTATGATCGACGCTTCCTTAGAGATGGAAGGCTACCGCTCCTTGTCCTCCCATTATTTCTCCTGTCCTGTCCTGATTTGATAACTAATCACCGAATAAAACGGAGGCAATGCGATTAATTAACAACTAACTTCACCGCTTTTATTTGACTCGATGCAAAAGCGATCTCATCGAGTCACTACTTTGTTAAACAGGAGTAAAAATGAAAAATAAAATAACAGAATTTATCAAGGGTAAAAGAGTATATGGATTCTTTATCATTGTCTTTTAATGACTTATAAAAAGTTCAGGGAATCCAGTAAGTTAAATTGCTATTTGCACGTTTTTCCAGACCGTATTCTTGTTACTTATAAAGCCTTTGGGAGAGAATATTTATTGTCGAATTTACTTAAGATTTTAACTCAGCATAAGAGATATAGTTCGCAACAGTTAAAAATGAATAAAAACAAATTCATAAGAGAAAAATAATAATAAAAATGCTTTCGCCAAGAATGAAAACAAATTGAACAAAATTATGACGGCTAAAAACCTGAATCTCGAACAGTTTACCGGAACCGAAAACTATTACAAGCACTCAATGGGACTCCTCTATACGGATGGGGTACATTACCTAGTCCAAGATCAATTTTGGAAGCTAAGGGTCAATTCCGACCATTCTGCCTCCCTTACCTGTGAACGAGACGAAGGCAATATCGCTCTAAGCCAGGAAATCTCCTATACAGATTTTCCCCTGGAGTCAGTCACCCTCTATCTAGCCGATGGGGTTCTACTGCTGCCATCAGAATATTAACAATTCAGGACTAAAATTGGTTAACAGTTATCAGTTTTTTCTCTAATAACTGTTAACCATTTAAAGCAATCACTAATCAATTAAAACTAAACCCAGTAGCAAACCATGAAACCAGGAGATAAAGTTACTTATATTCCCACTGGAGAAAAAGGAATTGTTAAAAAAATCTCTGAAAACTCAACACGAGTATTCGTTGTTTTCGGCTCTGGAATCACATTAGAAAACTACGAAAATTATACCGCTCAATCTACAAAATTATCAGACATTAAAAAAGGATGGGAATAATTAAATAAAAATAAATCTTGTGCAGGTAGTAAACTATTTTTTCCCAGTTCGGCGATGGTCAATCCTGCGACTATCGCCTTTTTTGACCAAGGGAAACGATCGCCAGTAATTTTCAGACGAAGCTCGGTTGAGAAACGACGAATAAAAAAATAAGAAAACAGAAAAAGGTCGAGTGCGGTCGAAAACCAACGGGAGTTAACACCATGCGTCAATCCGGCCACACCCTTATCGAAATGCTCGTCACCTTAACCCTAATCGCTGTCCTGCTGCTGATCGGTTTTTCTATACTTTCGAGATTAATAGCAGAACTACGCCTAGATATGGCCACCTTTGAACTTTCCCAACATTGGAAGTTTACCCGCTTCGATGCTATGGGAAGTGGAACCACCCCCACCGCCCTCTGCATGAAAGACGACGGACGGATCGAGGTGGCCAAGATAGCCGGCGACGATTGCGAGACGGTCAGCGAATGGCAATCCCTGACGGACGGGGTGGACATCGACACCGCCAATTCGACCCTGAGAAGAGTTAGCGGTGTCGGGGGAAACGACGGCACGATCTACCGGGTTAGTTGGGCAGACACGAGGGGCGGTCTGGGCGGTTCTTGGGGACAGTTAGGGCGACTGACACTGACCGCCCAGGGAACGACCGCCAAACGCTGTCTATTTTTATTCCGTGTCGATGGTTCATGGGATATCCGCGAAGACAACCGATGCCAGAGATGAAAAAGAAAAAAAAAGACGGGAGAAAAGGCTAACGCCATCGGGTGCAAATCATTCGAGGAAGACAACGATGACAGAACAAACTTTATTGGCCGACCTCTCCCGGCAATTCCCCCAGCTTCCCAACCTCGACCTCACCCTACTAACACGAACCCTCTTTCCTCTATCCCCAGTCGAACTCTATACCCTCAGACTCGCTCACGGCGATAACGCTATGATGAAGGCCGCCATTGATAGCACCATTCGGCAACGGCAAGAAGAGAAGGAAATCGCCGCCCTCGAACGACAGCACGAAATCTATGACGAGTATCGTCACTGCTGTGGCGGTTGGTAAACTTTATTCGGTGGGGACATTCCCCGCCGGATAGCCATTTTGTCATAATCAAAATGTTAATCCTCCTATTCTAGTTCCAGTACAAATATGGTCAGATATGAGTTGCAATCAGTCAGATCGAGCGAATGCCCTGTATGAATCCGACTTCTACGGCTGGACAGAGCTACAAGCGAACGTTCTAGCCAACCGACAGGTAGAAGCACTGGACTGGCAAAACTTACGGGAGGAAGTCATTTCCTTGGGTAAACAAGAATATCGAGAACTGGTGAGCCGTCTGACCGTTTTGGTAGGACATCTTCTCAAATGGGAATATCAGCCAGATAAACGTTCTCGTAGTTGGTTTTTGACGATTAGAGAACAGAGACGAGCGATCAGACGGCATCTACAGGGCAATCCTAGTTTATCCCGGATACCGACGGCTTTATCCGATGCTTTCGAGGCCGGAGTCGATTTGGCTTTGCGAGACACGGACTTACCGATACGGACTTTTCCCTCTCACTGTCTTTTCACCTTCGAGGACATCATAACCGACCATTTCCTCTGCGATACCAGTCAGGATTGGCCATGAGTTCAACGATTCGACGATACCGCCTCGACGGGTATTTGAATTTCACTCCGTTTCAGGGGATCGGGAACGTAGGGACCATCATAGAAAAAGCGACGGGGGGAACTGATCGCCCGGTAGCTCGGATGTTCGGCCAGCCATTCTTTCAGTCGGGTCAATCCCTGTTGGTAACTGTCAAAATCGTAACCTCCCTGTAATCCCAAGCTCACCACCGTCATGGGTGGTACATCCTCAATCCGAATATTATCGGCCACCTCTTTCGGGTAAGTGTCGGTGTCGCGGTAGAGAAAGGAAACTTCGGCCTCTCCCGATGTCGCTCCCGTGTCTGCGGGGTAACGGGTTTCAACGGGTGCGGTCATCGAGATCTCGTTGGAACTGATGTGTTGGTACAGGGGATAAAACGACCGGTTCGCCGCCTCGGAAAGTTGACCCCGATAGCGGTAAGTAGCGGCGCGATAGGCGGGATAGTTCTTCACCTCGATCCGTCCGTTCGGGGTCGGGGTCGGAAATCCTGCGGGTATGGGAGCGCTAGAGGCTTGATAGACCCCGATCACTAGAGCGGTTAGGGCGATGAAGCCGAGCGATATCAATAGGTAAGGTAGTTTCATGGGGAATCGGGCGCGATGACCTCTCTATTGTGGGACGAGTTGACTTCCGTTGACCGCTCAACTGATTTCTAAGCGCGAGTAGAGAGACTTTGAAGGCGATGTTTATAGCGGTGTGCAGTCGTATGAGGTACAGTATCACGAGCTATAAACCATGCTAGGCAAAGCTTGGTCTGTATCTCACTCAAGAGCTTACCGCTATAATATGCTAGTTAGGTTATCGCGGTTCCATAGAAATTTTCTCTATTCTCCCGCCAAAACGGATAAAATGCTTGAGATTCAAAGTTAATAAATGATCGACTTCCGCTTTTAATGAACCATAAGCAATTAAAGCATCATAAATCGCTCCTCCTCTTAAATTTAAAGTTACCATAAGATTAATTACAGCTTTATAATCATCGCTTGTTAAGGAAATAATCTCAAAGGAATCTAAATTTTCTTTAATTAATTGTTGTACCAATTGAGGAGATAGACGAGGTTTGGCGGGAAAAGCCGATAAAATTGCGTAGAGTTCTGCAAGAGTATGAGTTCCAATATAACCCTGAATTTCTCCTCGTTTAACTCTGGTTAACCAAGAAATACAAGCTGAGTGCTGTTCATGGTTGACTAAAATAGATGCAACCAAAACCGACGTATCGAATAAAACGGCTCTTCTGGTTTCTGTGTGGAAACGGGGTCTATACTGATAGTTTCTTCAGCAAAATAGTCCTAAAAGTCTTTCCCAGTAAACATTTCACGATTCTATAAGCAAAAATTATCACACAAAGTCGAGAAGAGCCATAAAACTTTAATCACAACATTAGCTCATTCATTCTTTCTTGTCTAAGCTCCTCGATAAAAGCTTCAGGATTAACTAGCAATTGGCTGTCAACAACCAAAACATCATTCTCGTAATAAACCTTTGGCTCTTCCTTAATTGGATTTAAGACTAGCTTACCATCTTGAACTTCTACCTGAAATTGACTATCATATTCAATGCCTAGTTGTTCCAGCAAAGTTTCAGGAATTTGAATACATCTACTTCGATCGAGCGTCACTAATTCCATGGCAATTATCTTGAATTCTTTTATCTTCATTATACCGCTATATTTCTCCTGTAGCTCTTAAAACCCCTAAAATAATTCGACAAAAATCAGGAAAAGCCGTCGTAAAACGACGGGGTTTTAACCCAAATCTTCGATAACCGAAGGGAACTTAAGCAATTTTGGGAAATATCCAAAATTAACTGTTTTGCGATCAATTGCGATACCGCCGAGTAAGCTTTTACGCATTTAAGTTACATTGACAGCATTACCCTTATTTTTCAGTTTTCTACTCCATTTAATAATCAATCCCCCTTCATTTAAAAGCTGATTGACTACTTTTTCCAGTTCTTCTTTATTTTCAAATTCTCGATT
>NZ_JADBRW010000327.1:0-22278 GCF_020247025.1 Microcystis sp. M109S1 | reverse complement strand
TTGACCTCGATGACCATTTTTATTGATGTGATGGCTTTGACATTCTGGGCATTTCATTGTTCTTTCTGCTTATTTTATTTTTTATTTATTTTACCTCATCATCTCTTAATCTGACAACGCCGGTTATACAGTAGGTACGACCACCGCAGTGACGGGAACAATTAATAATGATGATACCAGTGTCACCCTAGCAGTTTCTCCCAGTAGTGTCACTGAAGATGGGACAACAAATCTGGTTTACACCTTTACCCGTAGTGGAGTAACCACTAATCCCTTAACTGTTAACTATACAATCGGAGGGACAGCTACCAACGGGACAGACTACACATCTATTCCCACCAGTGTCACCTTTGTAGCTAATTCAGCGACTGCGACTGTAATAGTTGACCCCACTGCTGACACAACTGTTGAATCTGATGAAACCGTTATTTTAACTCTCGCGACCGGGACAGGTTATACAGTAGGTACTCCTGACGCAGTTACCGGGACAATTACCAATGATGATTTACCTAGTAAGCTAAACGGCTTTTACTTCGGATCACCGATATAGACTCCAAAAGGGTTATAGCTATTGGATCATGCAGGTTAAGCGCCGTTTAGCTTATCACTCTTGCTGTCTCTCCCACAAGTGTGACAGAAGACGGGACAACAAATCTGGTTTATACCTTCACTCGCAGTGGAGTAACAACAAATGCTTTAACCGTCAACTATACAGTTGAAGGGACAGCTACCAATGGAAGCGATTACACTTCTATTCCCACCAGTGTCACCTTTGCTGCTAATTCAGAGACTGCGACTGTAATAGTTGACCCCACTGCTGACACAACTGTTGAACCCGATGAAACCGTTATTTTAACTCTCGCGACCGGGACAGGTTATACAGTTGGGACAACTACTCCAGTGACGGGGACTATTAATAATGACGACTTTTCCCAACTCTCCATCAATAATATTACCGTGGTCGAAGGCTTAGATAATAATGCCATCCTCACCGTCACAGTTGATAACCCCAATCCGCAACCAATTACCTTCAATTATACCACTGCACCGATTAATGCTACCGCCGATGTAGATTACACTAGCAAAACCGGAACTATCACCATTGCTGCTAATACTTCCACCGCTACTATTAGCATTCCCATCCTCAATGATAACCTCAACGAAGCCGATGAAGCTTTTACAATAACCCTGTCAAATCCAGTTAATGCTACCATTAACCCCGAAGGAGGAATAGGAGAAGTTATCATTACTGATACTTGGCAAAGCAGTCTCACTCGCACCCTACCCAATAATGTCGAAAACCTGAGACTAATTGGCAGTAATAATATTAACGGTACAGGTAACGCTGGTAACAATAATATCACCGGAAATAGTGGCATTAATCAAATTAATGGTGCTAATGGCGCTGATATTCTAACTGGTGGTCCAGGTGCAGATACTTTTATCTTCCAATTTGGACAATCTACCATATCCGCAAGCGATCGTATCACGGATTTTGCCATCAATAGTGATAAAATCGACTTATTAACTCAAGGCGGACTCGCCACCAATGCACCGATTAGTTTCAGTCGCGCTGCTGATAGCACTGTCACCACTTTACAGAATTTAGTCAATCAAGTATTTACTGATGCCAATGGAGCCACCACAGGCAATCAAGGATTAGGGGTTAATAGTGCTGCCTTAGTGCAAGTAACAACTGGTGCAATAGCCGGAACTTATCTAATTATTAATGATAGCACGGCTGGCTTCCAATCCAGCAATGATTTATTAGTAAATATCACTGGATTTACTGGTACTTTACCTGCTTTAGGAAGCATTAATGTTAGTAGCTTCTTTATCTAAGTGTCTAAGCTCTACTTCTGTGATTCGGTTAGCATAATGATTAAAAATGAACCCAACAACTGCCAATTATAATGAACCCTGGAAAGAAGCATTAAGTCACCTAGAAAACGGGTTTCTTGAAGAAACCCGTTTTCTGTGCGTATTTGCGGCTACCAATTCCGTCAAAAAACCAAAATTAACAATCCGCCGTAACGCACCAACTCTATTATTAGATTGGTGCGTTACGCTATCGCTAACACACCCTACAGGCTAGACTGTGGTTATGATGAATCAATCAACTCCCAATACTAATCAATCTATTCCCGTAGAGATAATTGCTTCCCGTAACTTCATTGATTGGTTAGAGTCTCAGCAGATTAGTCTGGCTTTTACTACCTATCAAAGTTCTCGACTGATGTTTTTAGGAGTTAACCCTCAAAGGGGGATGTCGGGATTTGAGCGGATATTTGACCGCGCCATGGGTTTATATGCTACCCCAGAAAGGATTTATCTTAGTTCCCGCTATCAAATCTGGCAACTAGATAATGTGCTATTATCCGAACAGCTTTATGATGGTTACGATAAACTTTATATCCCCCGCATTAGTTATACTACTGGGGATTTAGATATTCACGATTTGGCAATAGAAAATCTATCTGAAAGAATTATATTTATCAGTACCATGTTAAATTGTCTGGCAACAGTCAGCGATCGCCATAGTTGTATTCCCCTATGGAAACCATCGTTTATTTCCGCTTTAGTCAATGAAGATCGTTGTCATCTCAATGGTTTAGCTTTGGTAAGCTAAACGGCTTTTACTTCGGATCACCGATATAGACTCCAAAAGGGTTATAGCTATTGGATCATGCAGGTTAAGCGCCGTTTAGCTTAGATGGGAAGGCGCGTTATGTTACCGCTTGTAGTCAATCAGATGTGGTGGATGGGTGGAGAGATAGAAGACAAACTGGCGGTTGTGTCATTGATATTCAGTCTAATGAAGTGATTGCTACTGGTTTATCTATGCCTCATTCTCCCCGATTTTATCAGGGTAAGTTATGGTTATTAAATGCGGGTACGGGTTACTTTGGTTATATTGATCAAGACAAAGGCATTTTTGAGCCTGTTACTTTTTGTCCTGGTTTTCTGCGTGGTTTAGCATTTGTCGGAAATTATGCCATTGTTGGATTATCTAAAAGTCGTGGGGGAGATAAGACTTTTTCGGGGTTAATCTTAGATGATAATTTAATGGCTAAAGAAGCAGAACCTCGCTGTGGTCTGCTAATTATTGATTTGAAAACAGGTGAAGTTATTCACTGGATACGCTTAGAAGGTGAAGTTACCGAACTTTATGATATACAAATCTTAGAAGGAGTTAAACGTCCCCAAGCTTTAGGATTTCAAAATGATGACATCAGTAAAATTATTACTCTCGATCCTATTTCTCCTTTAGTTGGAGGAAATATAGCAAATAATCAGCTTGATACTTCGCCAGCAGATACCCTTTATCAGCAAGCATACACCTTGCAAAAACAGGTTAAGCTTGAAGAAGCGATCGCTCTCTATCAACAATTAATTAATCAATCTCCCCAATATGCACCTGCTTGGCATCAGTTGGGGGTGATCATGGATAGTTTAGGACAAATTAATCAAGCTATTTTGGCTTATAAGCAAGCTTTATTGATTAATCCTAATTATGCAGAAACTCACAATAATTTGGGAATAATAGCAGTTAGCAAGGGAAATTTAGACGAGGCGATTATTTGCTTTAACAAAGCCATTTGTGGCAATCAAAACTATGCTTTTGCTGATAATAATTTAGGTTTAGTCTTACAAATGCAGGATAAGTTAGGGGATGCCAGGGTCAAGTTTCAAGAAGCAATCAGGAAAAACCCTAATTATTCAGAAGCACACTTTAATTTAGGCAATGTGTTACAACTACAGGGAAAGACTGAAGAAGCGATCGCTTATTTTCAAGCAGCAATTAAGCTTAATCCTAAATACATTAAAGCTTATAATAGTTTGGCTTTAGCTTTAGGAAGACAGGACAAAGTAGAAGCAGCTATGAGCGTATTTAAGCAAGCTTTAGCCATTCAACCTAATTCATTAGAGGCTTTTGCTTGCTTATTTTCTATGAAGGAAATGACTTGTAATTGGAACACAAGAGAAGCTGATTTAATCCAACTTTGGCAATTAACCGAAAAACAGTTACAAGAGGGAAAATCTACCGCAGTAACTCCCTTTGATACCTTATATAAACCTTGGTCTGCTAGTCAACAGTTGAAAGTAGCTTGTAACTATGCTCAAGAGGTTAAAAGACAATTAGCCTTAGGGACTAAATCCCTCAACTTTAACCATTCCCGCACCCGATCTGGACGATTAAAAATAGGTTATTTATGCCATGATTTTCGTAACCATCCCACCAGTCATTTGATGCAAAGTGTGTTTGGTTTACATGATCGCAATAACTTTGAAATAATTGCCTATTCCTATGGTCCTGATGATGGTAGTGAATATCGTCGTCGCATTGCTAATGATTGCGATCGCTTTTATGATATTGCTACTTTATCAATTACGGAATCTGCACAACGGATTTTTAATGATGGGGTGCATATTTTAGTTGATTTGATGGGGTATATTGATAAGGCGCGGACGCAAATATTGGCTTTAAAACCTGCACCGATTCAAGTTAATTATTTGGTTTATCCGGGGACAATGGGAGCAGATTTTATCGACTATATTATTAGTGATGCCATAGTTACCCCACCGGAATCTGCTGATAATTTTACTGAAAAATTAGTAATTTTACCGGATAGTTATCAGGCTAATGATTATCAACAAATTATATCATCTAAACCTGTTACTCGTTCCCAGTATGGTCTTCCTGAATCGGGTTTTGTCTTTTGTTGTTTCAACCATACCTATAAAATTGAGCCGCAAATATTCACTGTATGGATGCAAATTTTGGCTAATGTTCCCGGTAGTGTGTTATGGTTATTTTCGAGAGTAGCTGAAGCTGAAGCAAATCTACGTCGGGAAGCACAAGCGCGAGGAATTGAGGGTGATCGCTTAATTTTTGCCCATCTCGAACCTAAGCCGGAACATTTGGCGCGACATCAACTAGCTGATTTATTTCTTGATACTTTATACTATAATGCTCATACTACTGGGAGTGATGCTTTATGGGCAGGTTTACCGATTATAACTTGTCCAGGTACAACTTTTCCTTCCCGTGTTGGTGCTAGTTTATTGACAGCTATTGGCCTACCTGAATTAATTACTAAGAATTTAGAGGAGTATAAAAATTTAGCGATTAATTTAGCAAAATCTCCTGATAAATTGCAGGAAATTAAACAGAAACTAGCACAAAATCGTCTTACTTATCCGTTATTTGATACCCTTCTTTTTACCCGCAATTTAGAAAAAGCTTATAGGACAATTTGGGATATTTATGCTGCGGGAAAATCACCAGAGATGATCAGGATAGCCAATTGATCACTGGAATTATTAGGGTAAGCGCATCTTATGAGGAATTAAAGCTTATTTTCATAGATTAAATTTACTTGACAAAATGACTTATATGTGTTAGTAAATTAAGTCCTAAAATTGAATTACCTTGCTCATTTAACAGCGGACTATAACAAGCAATAACGCCCTGTTCCGGTACAATTGATAATAACGCCCCACTGACTCCCGATTTAGTGGGAAAACCCACCTCAAGGGCGAATTGTTGGGAAGCTTCGTAGAGTCCACAATTAGTCATAATTTCTAGAATAATTTCACCAAAAGGAGCAGCTAAAATCAACTTACCTAAATTAGCAAGATCGGCAATTTTTCCAGATAAACAACAGATTCGATTGTAGGTTTCTAGGGCTAAATAACGATGACTAATATAACCATTTTTTTCTAATTCTAAGCTTAAAGCTTGATTGTGTGCTTTAGGATAGGAGTGAACAGACTCAAGCACAGAACGATCAAGAAATAATTGACAATTACCCATTTCATTTAACCATAAAAGCAAATTTTCACAGCGAGATTCTGGCGTTTCTCCTGCTAATAAATCCGCCAAGGCGATCGCACCACTGTTAATCATAGGATTACGGGGAAAACCGCAATCCTCTTGCAGTTGAGTTAAGGAATTAAAAGGATAACTAGAAGCTTCTTTTCCCACGCGACGAAAAACAGCATTTTCCCCTAAATGAGTTAAAAGATATAATAACAAAAAAGGTTTAATCACACTCATCAAAGGAAAAGTTACAGTTTCATCTCCCCAAGACAAAATCTCCCCCTCAAGACAGTGAATCTGGAGAGCGAAAACCTCGGTATTAACTTGGTTCAAAACCGGTATATAATAAGGAGTCTGACCCTTCAGATCCGATAAATGCACTTCCCCGACCCAAGCTTGTATATCTTCCACCCTTAATCTAGCTAATCGGTTCATTTTTTTTAATCCATGTACTCAGTCAAAGAAGCAGAATCTATAATTTTAACTCAAATTCAACCCCGACAAGAAACAGAAAAAGTTTCTCTAGAGGCAGCTTTTGGGCGCATTTTAGCCGAAGATATCAGCAGTGATTTAGACTTTCCCTATTGGGATAATTCTGCTATGGATGGCTATGCTGTCCGCTACGAAGATGTCAAAGACACTAATCCAGAAAATCCCGTTACTTTAAAGATTATCGCCGAAATTCCCGCCGGCAAAGTCCCCGAAAAAATTATTCAACCCGGAGAAACAGCCCGAATATTTACAGGAGCAATGTTACCCGCCGGCAGTGATACGATTATTATGCAGGAAAATACTGACAAAAAAGGCGAGCGAGTGGCGATTCTTATCCCTCCCGAAAAAATAGGTCTTTTCGTGCGTCAACGCGGCACATTCTATCGAGCGGGAAATACCTTATTAAAAGCTGGTATTGCCCTTAATTCCCCAGAAATAGCGGTTTTAGCCACGGCACAAGCTACCGAATTAACAGTGTTTTCCCGTCCCCAAGTGGCAATTTTCTCCACGGGAGATGAATTAATTAATCCCGATGAAACCCTCCAAAAAGGTCAAATTATTGACTCGAATCGCTACGCTTTAACCGCATTTGTCGCCAGTTTAGGGGCAATTCCCAGACCCTTAGGTATAATCAAAGATAATCCCGATCTTCTCAGAGAAACGATCAGAAAAGCCATTAATTCTAGTGCTATCGTCCTTTCCACCGGCGGTGTTTCCGTAGGAGATTACGATTATATCGAGGGAATTTTAGGGGAATTAGGGGGAAAAATTCTGATTGGCAGCGTTGCTATTCAACCGGGTAAACCCCTAACCTTTGCTACTTTTCCTAACGGTTGTATTTACTTTGGTATCCCCGGTAATCCCGTCTCTGCTTTAGTTTGCTGTTGGCGCTTCGTGCAAATGGCCATTAAAAAATTATCGGGATTGACAGAATATCAGAACAAATTTCTGCGAGTTGTCACCCGCGATACTCTCAAATCTAAGGGACAAAGAGAAGTTTATCTCTGGGGAAAAATAGAAATTATCGAGGGAGTTTATCAATTTCAACTCGCTTCCGGACAACACAATTCGGCTAATTTAATTAATTTAGCGGGTACTAATGCTTTAGCCATAATTCCCCAGGGTAAAACTACTATACAAGCGGGAGAAACAGTAGAAGTTTTGACTGGACTTCCCCTTTGAGAGCCAGTTTCAGATTTTTTCAGCAAACCCTATATATTGCCCTCAAAAACGGGACAATAGCCTTCGGCAACCACTTTAAAACCGTAGAGGGGAGAAGCGGGATTCCAACAGCGCTGACTTTTGTAGTGGACACAGACACGACAGCAATCCATCTCCTCTAAAGCTTTGGTGATGCGATTGGGACTCTCGCTTAATAATTCCCGTTGGGAGACTCCCCGTAATAATAATTCTTCCCCTTGCCAGCGCGCTTCCACCAGTCCCGTATCGGCGAAATTACTCCACCGGGGATCCCGGGTGATCGGCTCTGGTAAGGTGATAGTGACGATCAAATCCGATTCATTTAATTCTCCCTCATAGTGACTGGGGGCCGGGGGTGTCGGTTGCATAAAGCGATCGCCAATAGGCAATTCCACCAGAGTTCCCACGGCCGGAGAATGGAGTTGATAACGGCTTTGTAATTCTTCTAAACTGGTCAAATCCGCTAGATATAGGGGCGAGCCATGGACGAACATGATATGCTGTGGTCGCAGGTTATGGATCAGTTGGGTGGTGTTGCGACTATCGCTATGTTCGGCCAGTAGATAGGTTTCTTGGCTAATTAATCGCGAACGCTGTGCCGCTTTTAATCGGGGATTCTCCAGGTTGATATCGTGCAGGTGTTGGGGAGCTAACATTAACCAAGGTTTATCCCCTTGCAGATATTTACTCACCTCCCCTAGGCGATCGATTAGTAGAATTATCGGAGTGGTTCCCCCTAGAGGTGTCGGTTTTTCTGGCAACCTTCGCAACCGGGGACAGATGCGCTCATCCCAAAATAAGGGCTGATGTTTGGCAAAATTCTGGACAGATGCGGGAAATTGTGGTAAAATTTCTAGGTAGGCATCGCAAGCTTTAGCGATCTTGCCCCCAACCCAGATATCAATGTCGCGGCCTGTGAATTGGTGGTGCGACCGCAGTAATTTTAAAATTTCCTGACCCAATCCCAAAGCGGGGACGGGTAGTAAGACATTTTGCCCCTCAGCGATCGCCTGATAGATGCGATTCATCAACTGTTTTTCCTGCTGTCGTCGGTGGGGATGGCGTTCTGTGCCGTAACTGCCTTCAATAATCAGCACATCGGGGGATACTCCCCGCAGCAGATCGATCGATAATCCTTCCACCAGTTGAAAATTAGACAGGGAAAAATCGCCGGTATAGAGGACTTTATAGGTGCGTTTGGGGGTTTTGTAGGTGAATAGGACCACGGCGGCCCCAGGGAGGTGGCCAGCTGGAAAAATCTCGACGGTGAGATCATCAAAGAGAGTGATCGGCGATCGCCATGGCCAACCCTGACAGAAACTGCCGATTTCCTCGGCAGCATCCGGCCATTGTAGGGGCAGCAGTTGTACTGTCACCTCACTGGCATAAACTGGCAATTGGGGATAGGTCTGATGGAGAGCCATTAACCCACGGATGTGATCGCTGTGGGCATGACTACAGAACACCATATCCACGGGGGGTTTTTTGTTTTGGGTCAGGGGTTGCATATCGGCCAAACCGCAATCTAAAAGTATGCGATAGGGACCGATTTTCAGTAGGAGACAAACCCCTTCTGATGCGTGACCGACACCAAAAGGTAAACAGGATAAAAGGGATTTTGACCCCCAGACGGCAGTAGAGCGTTGAACCATGGCAACCCTGATCATGATGACTGGTTAGTGAGCGGAACCATTGCCATCGTAGTTATCGCTATCGTAAAAACCGTTGCGGGTGCCGAAAAAGAGACAAGAGACGGTGAATACGGCCGTCAATGCCAACAAGATTAATTTGATGTCCATATAATTAGTGCAACTCCTCAGAGGGTATCTCCCTCATACTAACCTAACTTTTTCGGTTGTTAGCAGCTAGGTTTCGGATTTGTCCCTGGGCGCTCACCCTCTTTTAATAGTTAAACTTGCCAGTAATTTGTGATAATTTCATCAAAAACTACTGATAATTATCTGAACAACTAGCATCTTTTGTCATAATAGTCAAGAAAATTTCACAAAAATTTAGCCTGACTTTAAATTCGCCTTTGCTAAAGTGCGACGTAATGATAGGTGTAAATTGTCTCTTTTAGACCTAAGGCAAAAGCAAACAAGTTATTCATTTTGACTCAGATTAGCTCAATTCAATTATAGTGGAATTTTACTATGAGTTTTCGATTAGAGTTGAAGGCTATTTAATCAGATTATAAACTTAATTAAAGTTTATTAAAATTAAAATTTGTTAAACTCTGCTAAGTCATTGGTCTTTTCAAGAAGAGGATAACGAAGTGCTGTTTCATCGACTAGGCTAGATAAATACTCATAAGTGTGACGAAGTTCATAGGCATTATCATCACTTTTTGCTTGGTTACACTGCCAGCAGACCAGTTGTAAGTTGTCAAAATCAAACATTTTTTCGGGACAGCGAGCTTTATTAATTATATGATCGATAGTGACATAATTGGGATGAAAAAATATCTGATTGATTTGATTAATAACTTTTTCCCCTTGAGAATTATTATATTCGTAACCCCTTTTGACCGCTTCTGACTGAGAAGAAGTTTTAAATTCTTCGCCATGTTTCATCTTTTTGCCACAAAAAGGACAGGGTTTTTCTTTGGCCATTGTTCGATATTGATTCGGGCTAATTAATCCTTTTTGGGGATGTTCGATAACTGCTAGATGTTGATTAGCATTCCAGATTTCTGCAATTTCATCGGAGCTATATAATTTAGACAACTTTGATTTTGATATTTTAGTCATGGCAGTACATCATAAATAATAATCATAATAAAGGATATTTAGCCAAAGCTTTATCTGCTATTTCATGCAAATTTTTAGAGATTTTTTCTAACTCTTGTTTTCCTTCTTCAGACATTTTTTTGGCATTTTCAGACTCAATAATTGCTAAATCAATGGCTTTGACAAGACTTCCCTTATTTAATTCATGCTCAAATAAACTGACAACTTTATAAGTATTATTTTTAAAATCCTGAAGAAGCTCCCAAGAGCTTTTAACCTTTCCCCAGCCGATATTATAATAGCCCTTTTTTCTCGCTTGTCTTTGTTGCTCTGGGGAAAGACCATGAAATACTTCACTATTTCTTTTTTGCCATTGGCGATAGCTCATTTCTTCTAGTAAATTCATTGCTTCAGTTCCTGGTCATCTGCAAAGTAACGAGTGATTTCTTGCCACTTTTTATCGCCATAGTTATTAATAATATATTTTTTAATATCGCCCAGTTGTCTTCGTAGTTTATCATTAGTTTTTTCCAGAGATTCAACTGTAGAGATGGCTCGCTCTTTTATTTGTGTAATCCCATCCTGTTGTTGCTGAATAGTATTTTTTAGATCGCTCACCGCTAGATTATAACTGTCTTTATGAACTAATTCCTTTTCCAGTAAAGCCTGTTGACGTTCCCGGGCAGTTTTAGATAGACTAGCCTTTAACCATTGACCTAAACGATAAATCTCAGATTGATCAAAGTCTAATAAATCTTGACGTAACTGCTCTAATTTTTGTAGCAATTCATTAACTTTTTCTTGCCAATAACTGACTTCTTGTTTAAGCTCAACATTCTCGTTGTATAAATTCTGATTACTTTTTCCTAACTGTTCAATTTTGCCCTCGTGTCTGGATATTTGCAACGACTGATTTGAATTAACTTTGGCTCTATCATTTCGTTCTTGTATGATAATCTGGAACAATTCCGCCGCTACAGGATCATCAAGATGTTCTACAATCCATTCTAGATGACGTGCTTTTAACCTATCGATCAAATAGCCCTTAATTTCTATGTGTTGTTCTTTCAATATAGCTAGATTAGATTGAATGGTCATGACCGTAATTCTGACTTTAGTAACTTAATCTATAGTTATTTTAATACAAGTATAAGCTTTTGGAAAAAAGCAATCTTATTCGGTCATAGTAGTTTTGCCTGTTTCTGGGAATCAACTCGGACCGACTGAAGAAACAAAGGAAAATGGAAATTTTGCCGATCTAGGGCTGGCCTTTGCTATAAGTGAGCTATATAGCGCCTCCTTGGCTAGTGAGGAAATTCTCAAACGCTAAAGCACAGAGCTTACCGCTATAACTAAGCACACGAATCACCTAGACTGAGAAAATATCATGCGTATCGCTCACGATGTTACCGAATTGGTTGGCCGCACACCTTTAGTACAATTGAATCGGATTCCCCAAGCGGAGGGCTGTCTTGGCCGAATTGTGATGAAATTAGAAGGGATGAATCCCGCTGCTTCCGTCAAAGACCGGATTGGCACTCACATGATTAATAGCGCCGAAAAAGCGGGTTTAATCAATCCAGAAACCACGGTTTTAGTGGAACCCACTTCTGGCAATACGGGAATTGCCCTAGCGATGACTGCGGCAGCTAAGGGTTATCGCTTAATTTTAACTATGCCGGAAACGATGAGTTTAGAGCGCCGGGCGATGTTAAAAGCCTACGGTGCTACCCTAGAACTTACCCCCGGTTCCCAAGGTATGAAAGGGGCAATTTTACGCGCTCAGGAAATCGTTGATAGTATCCCCAGCGCTTATATGTTGCAACAATTTCGCAACCCTTCTAACCCGGAAATTCACCGTCTCACCACTGCTGAGGAAATTTGGCAAGATACGGAGGGACAGGTAGATTTTGTTGTTGCGGGTGTGGGTACTGGAGGCACGATTACAGGAGTCGCTGAGGCAATTAAACCCCGTAAACCTAGTTTTCAAGTAGTCGCGGTGGAACCTTTCAATAGTCCAGTGATTTCTGGTGGTAATCCCGGTCCCCATAAAATTCAAGGTATCGGTGCGGGTTTTATTCCGGAAGTTTTACGCACAGATCTGATTGATGAGGTAATTACTGTCAGTGATGAGGAAGCTTTTCAATTTGGTCGTCGTCTGGCAAAAGAAGAAGGTTTGCTTTCAGGGATTTCTTCCGGTGCTAATCTTTGTGCGGCGATTCAATTGGCCCAACGACCGGAAAATGAGGGTAAATTAATTGTGGTGATTCAGCCTAGTTTCGGGGAACGTTATCTGAGTACGCTGATGTTCCAAAATATCGAGGAGCGCGAGTTAACTTTGGTGTAAAAAAAATATCGTCTTCAGCCTCTAGCAGTCAGCATTTAGCCTTAGCTTTAACTATAGCAGTTATCTTCATGGTGGGGTAGCATTCAGTTATCAGTTATCAGTTATCATACTAAATCCGGTTATTAAAAACTGATTATTTATTCTCCCTTTTGCCTCTCCTCATAAGTAGCCTATACTTAACGGATTTAGTATCAGATGTGAGTTTTCAGTTCACTGATTACTGTTTACTGTTCACTGATTTGAGGACGGATTTTCTCACCGATAGCGGCATTTGTAGAGGTTGCGGTTTGGTTGCTTCTTTGCTGGCAAAATTATCGAGTAAAGCCGATCGCACTTGCGTATCGGTTTCTCGCGAGAGAAGATAACGGAAGTATTCTTGGCATTGTTCTCGACGACTGGGGGAAAGTTGCATTTCACTTAAACGTCGGACTGCCATTAAGCGCATTAAGGGATCATTGACTGTTAATTTTTCTAACCAGCGATCAAAGTTTTTTGACTCATTTTGACCGCGATGGTCGAGAAAATGCCATCCTAGCAGGATTAAAGTCAAAACCGTGCCAAATCCTTGCAAAATTGAGGCCAGGGCCAACCAGCGATTTTCGGCATAGGTCCAAATTGCCAGAGCGAGATAGGTGGCTAAACTGCCCAAACCGCCACAGACTACCGCTAAAGTTAACTTACCGCTATCGGCGCTGAAAAAAGCACGCCCCCACAGCCACAGCGAGCGCCAGTTTTGACCCTGGAGATGGTAAACTCCGATCATCGCCCCCACCCCGGTTAAAGTGGCCAAAACTAACTGCCAATTCCACGCCCAGAGGATCAAAAAACTAGCACAAGCTGCCGCCCATGTCAAGAATTGACGGGTTTTTTTTGCCGCGAGAGTTTTGATGACTCGACGCTGCAGAGCGGGGGAAAAATAGGGACGAAGACGGAATACTGAAGACACGGGAAGTTTTTCACTGAGGGTTCGATGATTACTATAGCCTGTTCTCAGGCAGACAGATCATTTTTCTTGGTAAAAATCCTTGTGGGAAAAGAGCGCAGTGCTAGGGTGGGCTAAAATTGCGATCGAGAATCAGCTAAACTTCAGGTTGGCGAGCTTAGGTATTAAGATGGTTGGCAATCAAACTCAACTTTTTTTATTAATAAATAGCTCAACAATATTCTGTAAACTTATATACATAAATCTAAAGAAATGTATTAATTTGCCGTCTTTAGGGCAGCAAGTTCTGATAGACGATCTAAAGTAGTAAGTATAAATACCGCATCTAATTTTACCTAGTCACGCCAGCTATCTAACTCATCTATTTCACTTCCGAACAGAGTTAGAACTTCCTTTGTCTTGGTTGAGTCTTGCGGAAATTTTACCTTAAGGAAAATCTCGATAATTTTGAGTCATGATTCACTAGAATCCTCAAATATTCCATAAACTGGCGAGTTTTAAGAAACCTAGGAGGTTCATCGCTATGAAAAGCCGTCTTATTGTTTGTTGTGATGGAACTTGGCAAGATTTAGGACAAGGTTATCCTACCAATGTTGTCAAAATGGTGCAAGCTATCACACCACTTGATGATAGTAAGGGCAACCCCATCCGTCAAATCATCTACTATGACGAAGGGATTGGGACAAAACAATCTAATGCCGAGGTAACTGATACTTTAATTAAAATTGCTGGAGGTGCTTTAGGCATTGGCATGGATCATAAGATTGAGGATGCCTATCGTTTTCTGTGCTTAAACTATCAACCTGAAGATGAAATTTATCTCTTTGGGTTTAGTCGGGGAGCTTACACTGTACGCTGTTTAGCTGGGTTAATTTATAATTGTGGTTTGTTGTATCGAGAATTTATCCGACAAATCCCCAAAGCCTACGAAATTTACCGAGAAAAACAAGACCCAAATAACGCACCTAACGGTAAAAATGCCATTGATTTCCGTAATCAGTATGGACGACGAGTTCCCATTAAAGCCTTATGCTGTTGGGATACGGTTGCTTCTTTAGGTATCCCTGATATCGTCCATTCTCTGCACTTGGATGAAAAGTTCAACGAACGTTATCGCTTTTATGATTCGACCATCAATCCTACAATTGAAAAGGCGTTTCATGCAGTTGCCATTGATGAAATTCGTAAAGTATTTGATGTAACACTAATCCGTCCCCATTCTACCCACATCAGACAACAAAAAGAACAAGTGGTTCAGGTTTGGTTTCCAGGGGGTCATGGTTGTGTTGGTGGAGGTTCTCAGAAAGAATCTGGCCTATCCGATGGAGCTTTATTGTGGATGATGGAACAAGTCGAAGCCTTGGGTTTGGCCTTAGATAAAAGTTATATTCAACATGAAGTTCATCCCAATTGTAGTGCGAGTTTTGATAATACGTCAAAATGGCCATTTAATGTAGCGGGAACAGCACCTCGTCAGTTTGAAGGGGATGTTAGCAATTTACATGAAAGTGTTAAAAATCGCTGGACAGACCTGAATATTAATCCACCCTATGAACCTGCTATTCCCGAAATTCAAATGATTCTTGAGAAAGAGCTTGGTGCTTTGAGAAAGAAAGAAATAGTCTCTGTTTAGCACTTCGCTGCCTCAAAAATGTCGCTTTCACTTTACTTACATAAAAACCCATAATCTGACCTAATTAGGAGGATTTGCCATGAAAGTATCACAGAACTGTATTGATCTGATCAAAAAGTGGGAAGGTTGCAAGCTTACCGCTTATAAATGTCCAGCTGGCGTTTGGACAATTGGAATTGGAACCACTCGCTATCCTGATGGACGACCTGTGAAACAAGGGGATAAGATTACTGATCAACAAGCGGAAGGCTTCCTTGTCCATGAATGTGAGGAAAAAGCCAAGGCTGTGGATAAATTGGTAAATGTTGCTCTAAATCAAAATCAGTTTGACGCTTTAGTTTCCTTTGCTTATAACGTAGGCATTGGAGCTTTTCAAGACAGTACCTTACGACGTAAACTGAATGACAAGGATTATGAGGGGGCTGCCAATGAATTTAAACGTTGGAATAAAGCAACAGTTAACGGGGTACAAGTTGTGCTTGAGGGGTTAACGAATCGCCGTAAAGATGAGGAAGCTTTATTCCGTAAAAATGATAGTTTTGGAACTCCTATTGAGCTTGAAGTCTCTCCTGAACATTCTGTAACTTGGTTGAAAGGATATTTAGATGGGGGAAATACGGTAGTTGTTGCCTACAATGATCAACAAGTGGTAGAGGTTGTCAAACTAGAAACCAATTTTAAAGATGATTTGATCGATCTGTTGCAACAATATCCTAATGCTCGGAATTTTCATCTTGCTGAACCGGGGAGTCCTATTCCGCAAGCAGCACAAGTTTTATTCGCAGGTCGTAATCAAACCCTTTCTCAAGTGGAAAATCCACCTCAATTAAATCGAGGACTGTTACTCAAAGGCATGAGTGATGAAGATGCTCCAGGCCATGATATCCGAGAAATGCAGGAACGCTTAAAAGATTTAGGCTATTACCAGAAAGAATTGGATGGTATCTTTGGCAGTGGCACGGATGAGGCGGTCAGAAAATTCCAAGCTGACGTTTTTGGTCACTCCGAAGCAGATGGGAAAGTCGGACCAAAAACTTGGGCTAAATTGTGGGGAGAAGAAACAACACCCCCACCTACTCCTCAACCTGCTCTCGGAACTTATCTCCGACTGACTAAAACTAACCAGAAAGACGGTGATGGTTTATATATTCTCATTTTGGAATATATCAAGAATGGACAGGTAAAAGATCATCTTAAAGTTTGCTCTGGACAACGGAGTAAACAACTTTTCCGCACCGGTCCTCAAAGTGTATCGGGTTCCATGGAACCGCTGCCTGAAGGTAAATGGTACATTAATGACATTCTCTGGGCAGGTGGCAAAGATAAATATGGACCGACTGTTTTTAGTAATGGTCTGGGTCCAGTTACTACCCCTATCAAATATGTCGGACCGAATTCCACACGGCGAAGTGCTATTGAAATCCATATTGATTGGAATGGAAAATATTGTCATGGTCCCTGTCCAGGAACGGCAGGTTGCCTTGGTATCTACGATATTGCTGACTACAAAAAATTAGTTAGTTGGCTACGAGATACTAATCCCCGTGCTCTATATGTAGATTGGGGCTTAGGAACTTGTCCTCAACCTCAATATTAACCAAAATTATAAAAACTAACCACCATGAAATCTAACCAAGAACCAAGACAAGTTAATTTTCAGAAATCAACCCTTTGGATTTCTCTTATTTCTCTTTGCTTAATAACCAGTGGTTGCCATGAGGATTTAAGCCAAGTCCGAGAATTTAGTAAGGTATCAGGAACAATTCAAGAAACATCTGAAAAGCTGGGAAAAGATATATATGAATCTTGTCTCAGACGAGAAAACCGACTGGATGAAACCGAGAAACTCCAATCATCCTTTGCTCAAACTCAATTTCCGTCTCCTTCTGGCGTTTTAACTCGTGAAAATAGTCGGACAAGAACATTAGAAGGATTTGAAGAATTTCCAGTCACGGGAGATTCTAATCCTTATAAGTTTCCCCCGATTAGAATGGATGAACGATGCGATCGCTTTAAACCCGTCGCTAAATCTACCATTCAAGCCAATCTTCTTGCCGTCAATTATTTAGAATCCCTCGGACAATTGGCAGGTGATCAACGGGTTTCACTGAACCAAAATCTCACGGATATTGGGAGTGCCATTACCAATCTCAATTCCATCTTTGAAAAAGCTAAAATATCCGTGCAGATCAATTCAGATTATGTTAAAGCGGGAGAAAATATCGTTGGCTTTTTACTGGATAATTTTGTTGTTAAGCCCATTCAGCGTAAAAATCTTAAATCTGTTATTGTTTGCCAAGATGAAAATTTTCAACAATATATTTTCTTGCTCAATGAAGTTAATCAACTTTACCGAGATAGGTTAGAAAGTGAAAAAGTTGGACTTTATCGTTACTTTGAAGAGCGATTTCAACAAGCACCCACTCGCTATCGCAATAATATGACAGAGTTTGCCAATGAAGTTCAAGTAATTACCCAACAATATGCCCAAGAAAAAGTTCAATTGAACAGTCGAAAAGAGCAAGCAGAGGCTTATATCGCACTATTATCGCTTACGGCTCAAAATCATCATAAACTAGCCATTATCTTGGGTAATAATATGGATAAAAAAGCGATTCAGTCATTCTGTCCACAGAATCCACCTTCTGATACGGCTGGGATTTCGCAGACCTTAGAACTTCCTACTCAAAAACAACTCAAGGAAGCTGAAAAAGTTTTAGATAACTATCTCAAAGAAGCTAAACCTTTAGTTTCTAAACTCAACCAATAGGCTCAGTAGAAATGCTTCCTATTTGTCTCATTTAAATTGAGGTAAAAAGATGAATACATTGACTCGCTCAGACGCTAAAGCACTTGCTCAAAGAATCCTAAAATTAGTCCCTGTTCTCCAGCAAAAACGCTATGAATTATTTAACAAAGGTGAGTTAAAACCTGAAGAATTTTTAGCGATCGCTCGCTATGAGAGAAGATTATTAGAATTAGTGGATGATTTGAGTTTGATTATCTTTCAAGAGGTTTTAACTGACTTAAAAGTTCCAGCGATAAGACTTCAAAAATCCACTCAGGAGGTGCAAAATGCTCTTCAAACAATTGAAAAAGCTAACCAATTTATTGGCATTGCCAAGGGTTTTGTTAATCTCATTGGAGCAGTAATTTTGGCAGTTAAATTAGGAACACCTGCAACGCTAATTGGCTTAGTTAAAGCGTTAGATGACTTGTTAAGCTAAACGGCGCTTAACCTGCATGATCCAATAGCTATAACCCTTTTGGAGTCTATATCGGTGATCCGAAGTAAAAGCCGTTTAGCTTAATTACTGTTTAAGAATCCCATCTTAAAGGAGAAAAAATGATGACTACCCAAAAACTGAAAGCTCTAGTCAATACTGTTATCAAACAATCTACCCTAGATAGCAGTCAGATTACCGACCATACTCAAAAATTTTCCTTGACAGCAGGAGATAAACTTGAGATTAATGATTACAAATCTGCCGCCAATAACCACTGGGAATTAGAATTAACAACCCCTGTTAATGAGATGGCGAAATGGTTCGCTTATATTCCCCATGTCGAAATTAAAAGTAATGACCCTATGGCCAAGATATTACAAGATATTAAGCTGTCTCAATTTAAGGTGTATCATCGACCAACAGAACAAGATGGAGATGGAGTGGGGATTCCCCCTAATGGACAAGACAACCGTTCTGAACGGATTTGTCCTGTGTACGTTCTTAGTCCGAGAAGACAAACAGATTCTTTAGTTAGACAACTGATTACACTGCTTCGGGTCAAGGATACAGCGTTCATTATTGCAGAACGATTGGTACAATATCCTGAAGACTATCTCCCCACTATTTCTCAATTTGAAAAAGCGGTTATTGTCCAATCTTTTGTTGGTGTCGGTCCTCCTCAACCGGATGCAACTCCTTATCCAGATTGGGCAAAAGAAAGACACGACAAAGAGTTGTGGAGACTCGAACAATCTATCCGTCTATTACAGTCGATGAATCGAAAAATCTCAGCTGTCGTTTGTGCGATGGGAGATTCTCAAAAACATTCATCCAAAGATGTGCGAGAAACAATGCAAACAAGATTATACAATCTTCTGGATAAGTATAATCTCTCGGATCTCAAACAGCCAATTACTTGGGGAGCAGATGAATTAGTAGCAATGGGAATCGCTCAAACTCTTCCCAAAACTAAAGTGCGTGTCCGCATCTCTAATAAGGAGACTGAAATGTGGTACGACGGGAGACGACCACCACGAGAACTTGTGACTGAAAAATTACCAGCAGTTGGGTTAGAAGAATCAGAAACTGACTGGGATTTCGAGGTCGCTATCCTAACTCGTCGTCAAAATGGTAGTATTGATGATTATCAGAAAGACGACCAGGAACAAGCGGAATTAGATACTCATTTTTTATCAGAGTACAACAACTATTCTCCTGAACAACGCCGTAAATTAGTTATCATTGATGGCCGACTTTTTAATGGGGCTTGGAATGCCACTTCTGTGTTACCTTATGATGATTTATTGGCCTTTGGTAGCTGGGGAACATTTGGCAATTGTGTTGGCTCAACTTTGGCAGTGGCTAAGATTCTCTTCCATGCTCAAAATCCCGTCGCTCAGAAACAACTTTACCTAGAGGCAATTGCTCATGATGTTTTTGCTAATGGCTATAAAGAAGTTCAACGACCCGAAGAACCTAAAAGCTTCTGTAATCAGCTAAAAAATCAAACAGGAATCACTTTCAATCATTACGACGGATATGATAATCCTGCTACGGTCAAAAAAGTCTTTGAGGTCTTAAATCGGCGCGTTAATGCCAGAATGCAGGAACATTTTACCGGACTTCCCCTTGTTAATAACCGAGTCTTCCGAATTACCCCGCAATTTTGGCGCACTTTTGAGAGTGAAGTCCACATCTGGCCACGATTACCAGAGGAAATTCATAAAGTTGGTATCTATCGTACTGATCTGGAAACGATCGCTTTTAATCCTTCATTGGGTGATCAATTCGTCTAACAGTCAATTTTTCAACAATCTCATAGGAGAAATACCATGACTTCCCTACAAATTATTAGTCCCATCAATGATGCTCGCTTTGAACGTCTAAAACCTGTTACTTTTACAGGTAAAGTCGATCCTGGAATAGTCACTGTAAAACTCAAAGCAGATGATCAACACCCCCTTGGCAGTGGTCAGGTTAAAACGGATGGTTCTTGGTCGATTACTTATTCAGGATTCACGAATATCGGCAAGCGCAAAATTACTGCCTTTGGCTATGATCAAGCTAATCATGAAGAAGAAACCAGCATTATAATTTATGTGGCAGACCCTTCACCCCTCATGGATTATACTAAGACTATTCACAACGGTCTGGTTTTAGATGCTTACAAAAAACTCCAACACACCAATTCCCTACCAACCGATCACAGGTTAACTGATGCCGAAGGATGCCGGTTATTTGAACAAGGAATCCTACCCATCCTCCAGTCCAAAACAACCTTTATGGAAGCAACGGAGGAAGGTCGAAACAAACTAAACGAATTAGTTGAACAGGACCCAGAGACATCTATTGCTAAATATCCCTGTGCTTATTCTGTCTCCTGTGTGATGAAATATTTGGCTGAAAAGTTAGGATTAGCCACTGTCAAAGCACTGTTTAAAGATCCCTTTTCAACTGAGAATATTCGAGTTACAGGCGTTGAGACAAAACTGCGTCGTCTCGGTTTTCTCTACTTTTTGAAAAAAGATTACCTAGCACCTCGTGGGGCAATAGGAGCAAGATGGCCTCGAAATAATCAGGATCAATCGGGTCATATCTATTTCATCACCAAAGATGGAGCAAAACGGACTCAATTTCCCAACCCAGAGAATGATTGGGATGATCAACAGGGCAAACACGAAACCGGAATAAACGGGCCTAAATGGCAAATTAAAGACCTTCATGCTGAAAACCTCGATTTCTTCGATCATGTTTTTATGCAATGGGAGAATGGCTATACCGAAGGATTTTGGTTGCCACCGGGTATTTATCCTTTAAATCGTGGTTTCAATCTGTCGAATCTTTAGTTCCGTATTCTAACAATGCCCATGGGCCGACCGTTTAAAGTAAGTGGCACTTCGGTAATAGCTTAGTTTCTAATGGCAATTGGTCAGTCTCTTATCGTTTTACTGACAACGGCAAACGTCAAATTGAAGCGAGAGGATTTGATCAAGATAATCATTCTGTTGCTAGTGAAAAGATTACTTTAGAAATTAAAGCGTCTCCCATAAGCTGTGAACCAAGAACGAAACTCTTTGAAATTGGCGGTCATTCTGTTTGGCAAATTTCAGGACAAACCGCTTTTTTCTATCAATCAAAAATGAGTATTGATGCCGATGGTGCGCCTAATGCTTATCACCCAGACAATATTGGCTTAGATGATCTGAAAAATGCCGGTTATCCAAATACGTCTTGATGGAAGAATATTCTTGTCCCTGACCCTCAAAATCCTAATCGAGCTTATGAGCAACCCTCTAGACCCTATCAAGGTTATTTTGTCTCTATGACAGCTTTACAGGATGGAACTAGGGCAAAAACTGATCCCAGTCGCTATGTTGGTTCTACTCGGATACCCTATATTGTTCTCCCCAGTGGTGGCAGTGCCGGGGCAAAACTGGGGGATCTTGCCGTGGTTTTTAATGGTAAAAACGGCAAGATTGTCAATGCGATTTATGCAGATGTTGGTCCATCCAACAAAATTGGCGAGGGTTCAATTGCCCTTGCTGAAGCGTTGGCCATTCCTTCTAGTCCCCGAACAGGTGGTGTGAGTAGCGGTGTTATACTTTGCACGGCTATAACTTGCATTTTTTACTCAAAGACAATAATATAGTTTAAGGGTCATAATTAGAAGCAAAGCACTCATTGAAAACATAATTAACCTAGAATTCACGGAAGAAGAAAAGAACTCACTGTATTATGAAAGATTTCATCATCCCCATCCCCAGGTTCAACTTAAGATGGAAGTTCTTTGGTTAAAGAGTCAAAAAATATCGCACCCAAAAATTTGTCAGTTAGCAGGAATCTCGCCAAATACCTTATTAACTTATCTTCGAGATTATCAAGA
>NZ_JADBRW010000326.1:0-2536 GCF_020247025.1 Microcystis sp. M109S1 | reverse complement strand
GTTTTGGATAGGGATGAAAACGCCGCAATCAACATCCTTAAAAGGGGACTAAGTACGGTAGGGCATACCGGAACCTTTGGGCTCGATCCAATAAACGCTTGGGGAGAGAATACCTCTACTTTTTCAGAAGCAATTCTGTCTAAGCAAGTAATCTCTGTGAACCAAGAATCCCCGTCTCTTTAGAGCGGGGAGTGTCAATTGCTTATGGACTGAAGACTCGACAACAAAAAAGAAGCTTATGTCTGTGGGAAGTTATGACGATTTTAATCGCTTTTCATTAAATTAATTTTTGAGGATTCAAAAACGGCAAAAATAAGGATTAAATGGCATAAAGTGAATAGACCATTTAATTGATTATTATTCATTCTTAATTCTCCTGACTACTGACTACTGAATCCTGAATCCCGAATCCTAACCCTAACAACAATTTTTGATTTTTACAAGAGGTCTATAGTAATCATTACAGAAACTTCAAATCCTATTATTTAGACCGTGTAGCTGAATACTGGAGCGATGCTTTTGCCAATTTACCCAGTTATCAACACTTTGTTGAGTGGATTCCTGCCACTTTGATTCCTTTATCTCAAGCATTGCTGCTGATGCGTTTCAAAAAAGTTTTGAATTGGTGTACCAAGATTGGCCATCTCAAAACTTTAAAAACCGCGAAAGCCTTCAATTTTTTTTAGGGATTGTAACATGAGTGATTACCCCAGATTTTCAGTTATTAAATCTAGTTTATCTCAACCGAAGAAAACACCTCAATTAACGACAGAGCAGCACCATAGCGATACCGATACCTAAGCTTAAACCGACCAGCACTTGAAAAGGAGTATGACCAATTAATTCCTTTAAACGTTCCTCGTTAAATTCCTTGCCCTCCTGGAACATTTCATCGATAATTTGATTGAGAATCCGGGCTTGTTTTCCCGCTGCCTGACGCACTCCAGCCGCATCATACATAACAATAACCGCAAAAAGCGCCGCAATCGCAAATTCGGGACTAGACCAACCCATCTGTAATCCTACCCCAGTAGCCAAGGCCCCCACCAGCGCCGAGTGAGCGCTAGGCATTCCTCCCGACGAGACTAGATAGCGCAGACTCACCTTACCATCGCGGATTAACTCAATCAGCGCTTTTAGTCCCTGGGCAGTGAAACAAGCTAAAAGAGAGACTAGCAGTATTTGATTGTGTAACACCTGCTGGAAGTCCTGCATAATCTCATTCGTTTAATTTAATTTTTACGATTAACAATATACTCGGCGATGGCCCGTAAAGGTTCAGCGGCCTCATCGTAGCCACTCAATTCACCGATGGCACTATCTATTAACTGTTGAGCTTGCTGGCGGGACTCTTCTATCCCCCAGAGACTAGGATAGGTGGCTTTTTGTGCCTGTAGATCCTTACCGGCGGTTTTGCCCAATTCCTCCTTTGTCGCCGTGATATCGAGAACATCATCGATAATTTGGAAAGCCAAGCCAATATTTTGAGCGTAACGGGCTAATTTAGCTATATCTTCCGCTTTTGCCCCCGCTAAAACTGCCCCCGACACCACAGAAGTCTCC
This sequence comes from Microcystis sp. M109S1, assembly GCF_020247025.1. Taxonomy (NCBI): domain Bacteria; kingdom Bacillati; phylum Cyanobacteriota; class Cyanophyceae; order Chroococcales; family Microcystaceae; genus Microcystis; species Microcystis sp. M109S1. The sequence continues at coordinate 973 of NZ_JADBRW010000326.1, read as the reverse complement.
AACAGGGATCCGGTTTTCTGAGTATGGATAAAACCGAGAGTTTCTGCCGAAATATCGGGTTTTCCTGCGGATTCCAAGTCTAAAACCTGACCCCCCACCAAACCCGCTGCCCCGACCGTGCGACCTAAACGGGCAATTACCTCTAAAATCTGTAGGGGAGGTACATTACGAGTCTGGGTAGCCACATACTCGAAAGCGTAGGCCAGGAGACCATCCCCGGCTAAAATAGCGATATCTTCGCCAAAAACCTTATGGTTGGTTAATTTCCCCCGTCGGTAATCATCGTTATCCATGGCGGGTAAATCGTCATGAATTAATGACATAGTGTGAATCATTTCCAGGGCGCAAGCGGTGGGTAAAGCCATCTCTAGGGAACCCCCCATCAATTCACAGGTAGCCAGACATAAAATCGGCCGCAGACGTTTGCCGCCGGCGAGGAGAGAATAGCGCATCGCCTCGTAGATTTTGGCAGGATTGCCGATAACTAAAGAGCTATCCAAAGCTGACTCGACAATTAACCGCTTTTCCTCCAGATAGGAAGCCAGAGAAAAGCTCTCGTTTTTCCTCACTTCTACTCCTCGTTCGCCCCTAGTAACCATGTCTTTTTGTCTTGAACCGACTGCTTTTAAAACTATATCAGGAAACTCCACCTCGAGCGGAATTAAACTGGCTGCTCCCTTGTACCCTCAGCTGTTGACTATCTAAATTACTCCTTCAGACTACATGGCAGCGCCGCAGTTGCTATTCTGAACACTTGTACTAAATTTTCCCAGACGGAGATGGGCCAATTTTCTTTTCTGATGCCTATTTTCTCTTTTAACCTGAAAAAATACATCCCTCAGCCTAGTCCAGGGATTAGCGAAAAACGGGCGATATAATTGAATTTCGCCGCAGTTATCATCGGAGATGCTAAAGTTTTCATGATTCGGTCAAACTTCCGTTTTCTTAGCTTGCAGTTTAGAAATTTCTCGAT
>NZ_JADBRW010000325.1:0-5455 GCF_020247025.1 Microcystis sp. M109S1 | reverse complement strand
GTGGGAATGTCTTTTCTGTGGAACTTTTCATGATCGAGATGTAAACGCTGCGGTAAATATCAAGGTCGCCGGAGGACATTCGGAGACTTTAAACGGACGGGTCGGAAAGCGTAAGACTTCTGTTAAAGAAGCAGCATCCCGGGTCGCGTCAACCCCATTCAGCGACCACCCTAAAAAAGTGGCGTGGTGAGGAATCGCCGTCCGTTTTACGGCGGCGAGGATGTCAATGCAGGAGAAATGATCGGGGCGTAATCTAGTACGTCTATGGGAAAGTCAAGAGTCAATGGGAATCGAGATGGTATAAAGTATCTAGTCAGGCCTGATATGTTTCTGTGGAAAAATTAGATAAAAATCCTACTCTTTAAATATTCGCTGGATAAATAATGACTCAATCTAACTCTAATAGCCAATTGAATCCACCGATTAAACCGAAAGGTGTTCGCAAAATTAGAACCCTAATTGAAGGCTTTGATGAGATCACTCACGGTGGTTTACCCATGGGGCGAACTACCTTAGTGAGTGGCACTTCTGGCACGGGAAAAACCCTGCTTGCCGTTCAATTTCTCTACCACGGTATCAAGTATTTTGACTATCCGGGCCTGTTTGTTACTTTTGAAGAATCTCCCACCGATATTATCCAAAATGCCTATAGTTTTGGTTGGGATTTAGAAGAATTAATTGACCAGGGTAAGTTATTTATTCTCGATGCTTCTCCGGATCCGGAAGGTCAAGAGGTGGTGGGTAGTTTTGATCTTTCGGCCCTAATCGAGCGCATTCAATACGCAATTACCAAATATAAAGCCAAACTGGTATCAATTGACTCTGTAACTGCCGTTTTTCAGCAGTACGAAGCGGTGTCAGTGGTGCGGCGAGAAATTTTTCGGCTCGTCGCCCGGTTAAAATTATTAGGAGTGACTTCAATTATGACCACGGAACGTATCGAAGAATACGGAGCGGTGGCGCGTTTTGGTGTAGAGGAATTTGTCTCTGATAATGTGGTAATTATGCGGAACGTGCTAGAGGGAGAAAGACGACGCAGAACCGCGGAAATCCTCAAATTACGGGGAACAACCCACATGAAGGGCGAATATCCCTTTACTATCACCAATGATGGCATTAATATCTTCCCCCTCGGTGCGATGCGCTTAACTCAGCGCTCCTCTAATGTCCGCATTTCTTCGGGAGTAAAAACCCTCGATGATATGTGTGGGGGCGGTTTTTTCAAGGATTCGATTATTTTGGCTACAGGAGCAACAGGTACGGGTAAAACTCTCTTAGTCAGTAAATTTCTGGAAGAAGGCTGTCGGCGCGGTGAGCGGGCGATTTTGTTCGCTTATGAAGAATCTCGCGCCCAATTGTCCCGAAATGCTTCTTCTTGGGGGATCGATTTTGAGGAGATGGAACGTAAGGGATTATTAAAATTGTTGTGTTCTTACCCCGAATCGGCGGGATTAGAAGACCATTTACAGATGATTAAGTCGGAAATCTCGGAATTTAAACCCTCTCGTATTGCCATCGATTCTCTATCGGCGCTCGCGCGCGGGGTGACAAATAATGCTTTTCGGCAATTTGTGATCGGGGTGACAGGATACGCCAAACAGGAGGAAATTACGGGATTTTTCACCAATACCACCGACCAATTTATGGGAGCGCACTCGATCACCGAATCCCATATTTCTACGATTACCGACACGATTTTAATGTTGCAGTATGTGGAAATTCGCGGCGAAATGTCGCGAGCGATTAACGTCTTTAAGATGCGCGGTTCTTGGCACGATAAAGGGATTCGTGAATATACTATCAGTCAGGACGGGGCCGATATCAAGGATTCTTTCCGCAATTACGAGCGGATTATTAGTGGTTCCCCGACTAAAATTAGCGTCGATGAAAAGAGTGAATTATCGCGGATTGTTCGCAATGTACGCGAAAAATTACAGGATGAATAATCGGGAGTTGACTGATTGAGATTATTTTGAAGGGCGATCGGGTAAAGTCGGTCTTAAGGAAAATAACCACCAGATCAACAAACCTAATATAATCCAGAGAATATCTTTAACCCGGCGAATTACAGAAATCGCTAAACCTAATTCGAGACTACCAGTTAAGGAAGCACCCAGCAGCACTAAAGAACCTTCTAAAGTACCGATATTAGCGGGAATAAAAAAGGTTCCAGCGCGCACTAATTGGGCAACAGAATCGAATAACCAAGCATCGGCAAAACTGATCGGATGTTGGAGAAATTGCATTAAAACATAGATTTCTAAAACTCCGAGAGGCCAATTGAGAAAACCGACGATCAAGCCATTTCTAAATAGTGGCAGATTCCGGTAAAATTCCCCTAAACGATCATCGACACTGCGAAGATTTTCTAAAGGTTTAGCTAGGCGATCGCCTAAAAAAGAATGACCTAATCGATTAACTATTCGGGAGGATAAACGGAATCGCTGAATCAAGAAAAATATCAGGATACAACTGGAGAATATAGCAAGACTTAATCCGGTAAAAGTTTTAAAAGAATTGGAGAATTTTTGGGAAGCTAGGAGCAGAAAAAAACCGATAATTGCAAAGAAGACAAGGGAAGCAGTATTTAATGTCTTGGTCAGAATAATCGAGGCACTGGTTTCTTTATAGCTAATCTGATAGTGACTTTTCAACATCACTGCTTTAAAACCTTCTCCTCCCAAAGAAGCGAAGGGAGTCACGCGATTAAAGGCTGCCCCTACCATGTAAATTAATAATAGGCGAATTGTCCATCGAGGTTGGATAGGAATGCTTTTAAAAGTTAGTTGCCAAGTAAAAACATCGGTGAGGAATTCTAGGAAATAAAAAATAATTACTAATGTCATTCCCCACCAACCGACTAGGGTGATTTGTTGCCACACTTCTTGTAGATTGGTTTGACGTAAAATTACCCCTAGTAAAACAAAACCTAAACCCAGAAAGATAAATTTAATATATTTCATATTAAATTATGAATTATTAATTATGAATTATTAATTATGACTGATGACTTATCACTGATAACTGATAACTGATCACTGATGACTGATAACTGATAACTGAAAAAGCTGATAACTAAAAATAATTCCAACGTTGAATAAATGGTAGCCAATGGGATGTGACTAACTCGATCGCTTTTGCATCTGGGGGATAATTATTTTTTTTATATCCTTGCAGACTGCTGATATATTTCTCAAAGCGAGGCATAGCCATTTTTAAGTCGGGAAGTTGCAGTTGATCGTAAATTTTCTCGATTTGTGCTAGGGGGTCTTTTTCTAAATCTTCAAAACGAATTTCTACAAAACTATCGGCGGGTAAATCGGCACTATCTCGCAGGAGAGAATTGATCATTGGGGGATAACTTTTCAGAATTACCTGCTCGATTTCATCCGTGGATAAATTATCGTAGGATTGCAGTGCTAGTTCCGGTAGGATGCGGGTAAAAAAGTGGCGGGTTGAGGGAAAAACTAGATAGGGATTGCGGTAGATATGAATAAATTTAGCATCGGGCCAGATAGCTCGCAATTTGGCAATGTGTGCCGTATAAACGTGGTTTTTGATTAGTAATTGTTTGCCTCTTTGATGAATGGAAACTTTTTTTAATAGATGAACGTGCCAACGCTGCCAAGTGGCGATTTCCCCCTTGCTGCAGCCCTGAAAAAAAACCCCTCGCTCGAAATGATACTGAAAACGTTGGGGAAAGTATAAACCATGGTAGTAGGAAAGGGGGATCATGCTGGCTAGGGCGATCGAATCTTCTTGGGGTGAATCGGGAGTAACAGCGACGTTATCCACATGGCGATCGCTCGGTAGGGCTAATTCTAGCAGCGGTTGTAATAAGCGGACGATACCGAGGATATCCCAGGGTAATCCCACCGCTAGGGGCGAAATATAGCCAAAATGCTCCGATTGACCGAGTAAATTGTGCAGATGGGTCGTGCCGCTGCGCCAATAGCCGACAATAAAAATGGGTGCTTTTACCTGCACGCGGCGCTCATAAAACCCTGTCATTAAAATCCGTTCTAGGGTAGAAAAAGGCAGTCGCGCCAGGGTAACTGCCAGCGCCAGGGTTGCTGGGGCCAAATTGGGGCGATCGATGCCGCCATTGGTCAAAAATAAACGAAGGAGAGTGCTAAGGTTACTACCGCAGAGGGGATGAAACAAACTGGACATATTAACTATTTTTGGGCGGTTTTTTGGCGGATAGCTTGGCTGGCTAAGGTTTTGCCGAATTCCCAAGCGGCCCCGGGGAGGCGGTGAGCATCAGCGACCACATCTTTAACGGCGGTGACAAGCCAACGGCAATCCTCATCGGAGAGGGTAAGGGGGGGATAAACTTGATGATAAGCTAAACGGCGCTTAACCTGCATGATCCAATAGCTATAACCCTTTTGGAGTCTATATCGGTGATCCGAAGTAAAAGCCGTTTAGCTTATTCATGCCGTGGCCGGAAACCTGCGAGAGAATTTGATGGCGGGTAAAGAGGGGAACGACAATTAACTGGGAAAATAACCCTTTATTGGCGGTTTCTAGCATTTTCCAGGCGGCTTTTAATGACCAACTGCTCGGTTCGGCAAATTCCAAGGCCATCATCATACCCAATCCCCGCACTTCCTGCAAACATTCGTACTGATCTACGAGGGGCTGTAGTTCTGCGATAATTTGTTGACCGATTACAGCCGAGCGCTCCACTAATTTTTCCTCCTCGATTACCTGTAAAGTGGCGATACCGGCGGCCATGGCCAGATTATTTTTCCCAAAAGTGCTACCGTGAACCACAGAACGGTCCATGCGATCGAATGCTTGATCGAAGATCCAGCGACGACAGAGAACCGCTCCCACTGGCACAAAACCGCCCGAAAGAGCCTTGGCAACGCATAAAATGTCTGGTTCTACCCCCCAATGTTCCACAGCCCAAATTTTGCCAGTCCGGCCTAAACCGGTCTGCACTTCATCGGCTACAAAAAGAGTGCCTTGACACTCCCCGCTCTAAAGAGACGGGGATTCTTGGTTCACAGAGATTACTTGCGAAAGACAGAATTGCTTCTGAAAAAGTAGAAGTATTCTCTCCCCAAGCGTTTCTTGGATCTAGCCCAAAGGTTCCGGTATGCCCTACCGTACTTAGTCCCCTTTTAAGGATGTTGATTGCGGCGTTTTCATCCCTATCCAAAACACATCCACACTTGCACTGATGGGTTCTAGTCGATAAAGATTTTTTGACAGTTTCACCACAGTTTGAACAGTTTTGGCTTGTATAATTCGGTGCGACAGCAATCGTTATCTTCCCGAATTTAACCCCAAAATACTCTATCCACTCCCGAAACTGATACCAGGCCGCATCATTTATCGATTTAGCTAGACAATGATTCTTGACTAAGTTCTTAACTCTTAAATCCTCGTAGGCTATCACATCGCTAGAGTGAACTACGCACCTTGCTAATTTCACAGCAAAGTC
>NZ_JADBRW010000324.1:0-14940 GCF_020247025.1 Microcystis sp. M109S1 | reverse complement strand
TGGAGAGCTTTATTGTAAACTAATCTTACACAGCCCAAGGTGCGCCGCAATAGCGACTCTTGTTCTGGTGTGGGGTAAAATCGAAACGAGTAGGCTTTTTCCATGTCTCACATTTTAGCATATATTTGGTAAATGCGCTAATATTTAACGGTAAAGCCGTCGTTCTACGACGGGGTTTCAGACCCAAAATTTTCGATGACCAAATCCGTCTGCTGGCGGATTTGGTGTCAACCATCGATTTAATCGGAGCGATCGATTTGTTAGATTTTTAATAGTCCGTCTGTCAACCAATAGACAGAAACAGTCAAAACATCAGAATCAGAGATCAAAGTATGAAACTTCCTACAGGGTTACGGCGAACTATTACCCATGCTTTGGCAACTTTTCTGGGAATTATGCTCGGTTTTAGCAGTTTAGCGGCGGTAAATGCTCAAAATCTGCCCAGCGATGCCGCCGATCTGGCCAGAATTCCCCCGGAGATGACGGCGGAAAGTTTTGTCGCTAAGGCAGTGGCGCGCACGGGTGCGGCAGTAGTGCGAATTGACACCGAAGCGATCATTACTCGTCCCAATAGCCCCTTTTTTGATGATCCTTTTTTTCAGGAGTTTTTTGGGGAACAGTTTCGTGTCCCGACACAGCAGCGAGTGGCTGGCCAGGGATCGGGTTTTATTATCGATGGCAGTGGTTTAATCTTAACTAATGCCCATGTGGTCGATAATGCCGATAAGGTAACGGTGACATTAAAAGATGGTCGTAGCTTCAAAGGAGAAGTACGCGGTACTGATGAGATCACTGATTTAGCCGTGGTGAAAATTAATCCCCAAGGGGAAAAATTACCTGTAGCCGTCCTCGGCAATTCCGCATCCATACAAGTGGGGGACTGGGCGATCGCAGTAGGCAATCCCGTCGGTCTAGATAATACGGTAACTTTAGGAATTATTAGCACGATCGGGCGCTCGGCGGCTAAGGCTGGTATTCCCGATAAACGCATTGATTTTATCCAAACCGATGCCGCTATTAACCCGGGTAATTCCGGCGGTCCTTTACTCAACGCCCAAGGAGAAGTCATCGGCATCAATACGGCGATTCGTGCCGATGCCATGGGCATCGGTTTTGCCATTCCCATCGACCGGGCCAAGCAGTTACAAGCGACCCTAGAATCAGGTCAAAAGGTGGCCCATCCCTATATCGGTGTGCAGATGGTTAATCTAACTCCCGATTTAGCCCGGGCTAATAATCAAAACCCCAATTCTGCCATGATCGTCCCGAAAGTGTCGGGAATTTTGGTGGTGAAAGTCCTACCCAATACCCCCGCCGAAAAAGCCGGGATCCGTCGCGGGGATGTGATTGTTAAAGCTAATAATCAACCGGTTAGCGATGGCGCTGAGTTACAGGAAATGGTGGAAAAAACCGGGATCGGTCAATCTTTACCCCTCAGGATCAGAAGGGGCGAAAGGGCGATCGATCTCACCGTAATCACCGCCCAAATGTCAAATCAGTAATCGGCAGTCAGTGATCAGTTATCAGATGTGAGTTTTCATGCCTTGATTGAGCAGCGACGAAAATCTTTTCAGGACTCGTAGCGCCGATAAAGCCGCTGCAACTTGTCATAGAAACGCTTGCGGACTTTTTCCGGGGAGATCAGCAAGCAATCTTCTCCGTAGGGGAGAATTTCGCGGAAAAACCAGAAGCTACTCGTTACCTGTCGGGTAATCTGCCGGACGAGGGGATCGATCGAGATCAATTCGTTGGCGATATCGATAGCGGTTTTAGTCCGGTACGATCGAGCTAATCCATCGAACAGGTGAAACTCGGCCGAGACGCTATCAAGCTGACTGCGCCACTTGCCCTTAGGGATCGGGGTAATTAAGGAATCGTTGGGGATTCGATCGAGCCGCAAACTCCAATTATGGTGTAGTTCGGAAATATCTTGATTTCCCTCGGTTTCCTCGCACCAGCAGTCGAGATATAGCCGCTCCTCGTGACGATTGATAGCGGCATGGTAAAGATGGAATTGCCAGAGTCGATCGCCCGCATCCTGATAGGATAACTGAAACGGTTGTTGTCGGAGAATACAGCGATCGAGTTCCAGCCGCCATGGTGGGGGAGGATTATCGAGGCGGCCTTCTAGCTCTTTCCGTAAGGGTCCCGACAGTTCACTCCGTTCTAATAGTAGTTTAGTTAGTTCTAGGGCGATGGGGATTTGTCCGGCATCAATAAGAGAATCGATCGCCTGTTGGAGCATCTGCAAGCGATCGGGCTTCCAGTCGTGATTAGGAGCGATTTTAAGCTTATTCTGGGCAATTTCTTTGATTAACTTCGATATATTCGGTTTATCTCCCCAAAATAGCCCAAATTCACTGGCAAGGATTTCTAGGGCCTGTTTTTCTTTTTCACTGACCGATAAAGTGATTGATTGTCCTATCCGGCTCATAGTTTATAAACATACGGACACTTTTTCTGTTTAGGTACTTGTCCATCCCTATTATCGTGGTTATCATGGAAGATAGCAAGGAGTTACGGACAGAAATTCATGGTAAATTATCAAGTAACACTCAAGCCAGTCTATTCCTGTCCCGCAGACGATATCCCAGACGGGATCAAGGTTCCCCAAGGATGGCGGTTATCGTGGCATCAGGTGGAGACCTGGAAAGCACTAAACGATCCCGATGTCGCGGTAATCATCAATTCGGCCATGACGGGGGACGGGAAAAGTCTGGCCGCGTATCTCGACGCGATGCAGGGAGTGAAACCCGATGATTCTATCCGCTATTCGATCGGACTCTATCCCACCAATGAACTCGCTAGAGATCAGGAAAGTCAAATTCAAGGCTATATCGATCGATTCGGACCTAATAACGATCCTCGCATTAGTCGATTGAGTGGTGCAACACTGGAAATTTACGCGGAAAGTGAAGACATTCGGAAAGACAACGCCATTTTAACCCGCATTGACCAATCGGATATTATCCTCACAAATCCTGATATTTTACATTATCTCCATCGTCACGCTTATATTACTCCTAAAGATGCCCCCGATAAACTTTGGAGTCCTTTAGACTTTAAATTCAATCTTTTTATACACGATGAATTTCATGTTTTTAGTGCGCCACAGATCGCGAGTGTTATTAATACGATGCTATTGATGCGTCACACTAAAAATGAACGCAAACATCTATTTCTTTCTGCCACCCCAGAAAAACAACTACTCGAACGATTGAAAACCGTGTTCGCTGCCGAGGAAATTCGAGAGATTAACCCTTACGAGCGTGAAAAGTACCGTTTTCCCGATTCAGAAGCGGAAAAACAACAATTAGAGTCGCAGGGATGGCGACAGATCGCTCGACAGATAACTTTAAATTTTATTCCTATAGATTCTACTTTCGGGGCGACGGAAACCTGGCTACGAGAAAACTGGCAGTTAATTCGTGACTATTTTCTGCAATATCCGGGGAGTAAAGGTGCGATCATTCTCAATTCGATCGCTTCTGTCAAACGCTTAATCCGAGAGTTTAAGAACTTGCTCCATCCGTTGACAGTGGAAGAAAATACTGGTTTAACGGGACAAACGCAAAAAAATGAATCGTTACAAGCCGATTTAGTTCTCGGAACCAGTACGATCGATGTGGGAGTAGATTTCCGGATTAACTTTTTAATTTTCGAGTCCGCAGATTCGGGCAGTTTTATCCAGCGCTTGGGACGGCTCGGCAGACACGATGGACAGAGTGACGATCAACCCTTCCTCAATTTTACCGCCCATGCGCTCACGCCTAACTTTTTGGTCGAGCGATTATTTCTCGGCGAACATCCTCCTTTAGAGAGAAATGTCCTCTATGATCGCCCGTTTTTAAATGAGCAAATTCGGGATAAATACCGCAATATCAATAACTTTCAGGGATATTTCTGCCGTTGGGCGGGAGTGCAGTCCGTGGCGATCAGTAGCAAGTTGAATCATAAAACGATTCGGGATAATTACCCAAAAAGTCGCGTCGCGTTTGAGGAGGATTGTCAGAAAGTTTTCCAAACGAGTCTGGGCCGGGTGAGGGGATGTTTACGAACTTGGAGAGAGGACTGGCAACAGCTATCGGGACAAGACTCGAAAAGCCCGATTGAAGAGGACGCGAGTAGCTTTCGAGGTTCTAGCTCGCTTTCCTGCGGGTTGTACGATGAAGCATACGAAGACTGGCCCGGTGATTACTTCAAAACCTACGATTTACCCGGCATCCTCAGCAATCTCGACATTGAACCGATGACCCAAGCGGACTACCTCCGACTTCTAGAGTCAACCGCGGCCCGTCTTCAACAACCGATTGCCAAGGGACGGTTTCGCCACTGCCTCGCGTTTATGAAGTTGCTGAGATATCGTCCAGAAAGACGACCATGGCGATTTAGCTACGGGGGAGACCTGAGAGAACTGGCGAATAGCTGGAAAGTGCAGGTTTTACGGGGTATTCAAGTCTATCCCTGTCCCTATCGGCAGATTAACGAGCGGATGAAAACCAGATATCTCGTCAGTTATCTGGTTCCGCACCCAGTCGAGGAGGTGAAAAAACGTCTCCAGCTACCGATGCACTTTCAGATTTATCCCATAGACGAGTTCGGTCGTGAGAAAACCTCCGCACCTTACTCTATAGCTTTCGGTCAATCGGCACTGCTACTCGATACCCAAGCCTACCGTCTCAAGGAAAAAGGAGGAGACTCATGGATCTGCTAGAACTGTTATCCCTATTAGGGTTTGCTCATCACCTTATGGGCGATGACAGGAAAGTTAAATATAACCATATCTCTAATCGAGTAGATAAAGTTTCAATACCTAATAGGCATTATTACTCACTTAACGGAAGTCGAGGAGGTTTACTTTCCCTTGCTCAGGGTAGCAGAATCGGGGAGTTGATTTCATAATGGTCTTTATATACTCGATTAGTATTCGAGAAGCTATAATTGATGGGTGAACCATAGAAGGAGCCGCCTATGCAATCCTCAAACAGTCATTTAGCGAACTCATCTAAAATTACGGTGGAGCCATGCAACTTTATGTACTACCTATTGATCGCATTCAATGAAATGGAGCATCAACATCGAAAAATCTTTCAAATTCAACAAGCGCAAGAAGAGAAAATCGAGCGTATTCAAAGGAAGTTGGATGAACTGGAGGAATCATTCGGTGGGATTCTAGCTGAATATCGATATTTCAAGAATCGTACCGCCGACTTAGAACATCAAGTCCTTACTGAAAACTTAGAAGATTAATACTCGGTTAGAAAATCATGGCTAATTCTATTTTAGAAAACTCCCAAAAGTTATCCTCTCAACTTCCAGAAAATATTCCCTATGTCAAACTATTAGTTTTATTCGGTTCTAGAGCGACCGGAAAAAATCACGACGGTAGTGATTGGGATTTTGCGGTTCTATATGACGAAAAAATCGAGCGGAAACAAAATCGAGAAAAATCCGAGCGATATCTAGAAGTTCTTGACTACCTGAGTGAAGTATTAAAGATCAATAGGGACGCAATCGATCTTGTTGAACTTGATCGCTGTTCTCCCCTTATCGGTTATCAAGTCGCACGAGATGGAAAACTTATTTACGAAAGTCATGTTGGCGAGTTTCTTAAATTCCGTGTTCGAGCGTGGAAGGTATATGCTGATACCGCCAAGTTTCGTAAAACCCAGAAAGAAAGTATTCATCTCTGGTTAAAAAAATGGGGTTTGCAATGATGGAAAGAGAGATTGTAGAATCAAGAATTAGCTTGATGATTAAATATCTTGATCGCCTGAAATGTTTCGAGTCTATCAAGTTAATCGATTATCAAGAAAATGAGTAAATTGATCATGAAATTGTTTTTAAATCTATCCCTAAAACTTAAAAACAATTCCCTATTTATATCCAACAAATCATCACTTAATTAGATGTACAGGAGCAGGATAATGGCTAGAAAGAAAAAAGAAACAAGTCAAGAGATTCAACAATTAAACATTTTTGACTATCGAGATAATATTGAATCCTTTCAAGACGAAAACGAGGATATAAATAATTATGAGGAAGAGGAAGAAGAGCCACCAGATTCTAACCGAGATGAAGAAGAGATTCAAAAAGAATTTTTAACGACTAAACTCTTTAAAGAAGCAATTATTAAGCAGAATCCTGAAGATCCTGTTATGATGGATTTTGCCGAGTATGTATTGCCTAATTTCTTGAAAGTTGCTGCTGGTGTGACTGCAAAAGGAGGTAAATGGATCGAGAATAAAATAGCGGAGGGAAATTTAAAAAGCGATCGAGCTTTGCACGACCAATCATTAAGCACTCACATCCTGAATGGATTATTCGCAGCCAACTTAATCGAACAACAAATAGAAAAATTAGACACAACTATTAAACGATATATCAAAGAATTTGATAGAAGATTGGGTATGGCGGGATTTATTTTACATGATTTCGAGAAATTTAATTATGATCGCTTTCCACAGATGCCTGAAAAGTACAAAAATTTGCCAGAAATTCGAGGATTATCTCTTCAAGAACATCGAGAAATTATTGATGTGATGGTTCGTTATCTACAATTAGATATTTTTATCGATCCAGAAAATCCAGAAGTATATCGAGAATACATAGATGATTTACTGGTGATAGCTTACAACGCGCAAATTCGTTGGGGAACTAACTGGAATTTCTCCATTCATGATGGACTATCTCCTAAATTAAAACCGAGAGGTGATAAATTATTTTCTTTAACTGGATTAGCTTGTTTAGCCGATCGGATATCCTCCATAGTCAAGCATCCTCAAGACGCTTTAAGTTCTAGCTTAGACGACATTCTAGGTCGATTGAGTAATAGAAATTTGAAGTTAACCTATCACGCTATCTCGGAAAATCGAGGAGTCTTAACTAATGTTATCAATAACGCTCTTATCGATGAATATGTCAGTCTCAACACCCCCGAAAAGCAGTATTATCAACCGTTACTATATTTACCGACTGGAGTAGTTTATCTAACCTCCCGTAATGCACCAGAAATATCGGTAGATAATATTCCCGAAAGAGTGGTTGATAAAATCAATTCTCTCTGTATCGGAGAATTGCGAACTAGACAGACAGGATTTAATCGAGATGGTAAGGGAATGAAATACGCAGAATATTATCATTTATTCTTTAACACCCTCGAATTGATGGACGTTGGTTTAGATGCAACGCTAAAAATTCTGAAAGATGGGAAAAAGCCTGTTTCTGGCGATCGAAGCGGTACTTTAGTTAAATTTCAAAAGTTAGGAATTTTATCCGATCAATATAATTTCGAGTTTAAAGAAGATATTCGGATCGATCAGATGGCCGAGTTTTGTGATTTAATCAGCCGTAAAATATGGGATGAGAAAGTCTCTCAAATTCTAGAAGTCTGTAAGCGGGATAAAAACATTCCCAAACCGCCTGACTTCGATTTTATGCTTGAAGTCGCCAAACATTGGGATTTACTAAGCTATATTCCCGCCATTCGGGAGATTCAAAGAATAAATGATAGTCTTAAGGAACGTAAATTAAAAGGCAATACAGGTGGACTACCTTTAGAATGGTATTATTTGGCCGCTAAGTATTTAGAGCATAATGTAGGAATCGGAAATGAAGAAATTAAACCGAGATGTCAAAAATTATTAATCCATCTTCGCAATTCGATCGAACCCATTTTAAACGATTATCAAGTTTTCGATGGATGGGATGATTTACGCGCGTGGGTTAAACAAGTAGTCATGTTACCAAATCAACAGACAGATACCAGATCACCCGATAAATTTTTTGAAGAATTTCAACGCTATAAAAATGCTAAAAAATCGGGAAGGGGAAAAACAGCACTTTGCTCTATATCCCATTCCGCATATAGCGTAACTGAGCAGATGGAATCGGCAGTCTTGTTCACTCCCCAAGTTTACACTAATAAACAAAATCTAGGAGGTTCTAACGCTAAACGTAACATTTCCAGCATCGCAGGAATCGAATTCATGTTACGGCAAATTTTAATGAGCGAGACAGAAGCGGTAGGAAAAAATTTTGAGGATGCTAAATATCGTTATATTTATTTTTATCCTACCTACTACTGTACTCCAGAAACCAATTTGTTCTTGCATCAAGTCTATGAGGAAATCAAACAATCTCGCTTCGATACAGATGTTCGTAATCATTTCATTAGTAAAGACTTAAAAGCACATCTCGAATTAGACCAATATCGGAGTCTTGATATTTTTCATCTCAACAATACTTCAATAAAGGATCGATCTCTCAAACTCTCCTATCCCGAAAAGCAACCTCTCACCTTCTACTTTATGGCTCTTCCTCCTGAAGTTAAAGGGAAAGATAAAAAAATAACCGACACGGAATCATGGATTATGCCGGCATGGTTAGGATTAGCTTTCCCGATGATCTTGGATGTTAAAACGGTGGTTTCTGAGTCTCCTATTCCTCCCTTTAATGATGGTGCGGAATTCCAGGAAACTGTTTTTCTCGATGGTGCGCCACCTGCACTTCGAGCTTTAGTTCAACGAGATTTATTTCGCTTGGACTACATCTTAGAAAGTTGGGAGGAAGAAGGAAAAAAATATTCCGCACCCTTAAATACCCTAACCGCAGCCTATTATATTCATTTGGACGTGAACGCAAAGCAGGGTAAGACGGGTTATGACCCCAATTGGGGCAAATTAACGGAACTCGCTATCAATTTAGAAACCAGTCCTCTCTATGTTTTTCATTACCTTAAACAGTGGAAACGGGGCAAAGATGCCGATATACCGAGCGCTAATCGAATCGCTCTGTATCTCTACGATTTTTATCCTTGTTTCGATCCTTACGTTACAGAAGTTCACCGTTCTAATTTCACAATTAATATGGAAGAGCAATCCCCGTTAAATCACCCGAAAAAATTAACCGAATTGTATCGTCAATTCTATCGAGCTAATAAACAATATAATCCGAAAGCGAACGCAGTTTTAAAACCGATCAATGTGGCCGCCGATACGATTCTCAAAGGAGGAATGTATCAGGGAGAAGCCCTAGTTTATGTAGTAGCGGCGGAAGTGGCCAGCTTAATGAATCGGGTTCATGCTTCTACAGCAGAAGGTCGTTGGATTCTGTCCGATCGAGAACAGGAAAGACAGAAAATATTGTCTTTTGCTCATTATTTTGTGATCAATGTGTTCGAGGGTTCTTTTAAGGGCGATCGAGCGCGTCTAGCCGGCAGACAATTAAACCTCATTCGCGATACCTGCGAATTTCTTTACCGTCTCGAACAGGACAGAGAAAATCAAGAGTTAAAAGCCCAGGGTCAACCTGTGGAAGAAGATTCTGAAAACAATAATTAATTCAAGGAGTACCTACCATGTCTTTACTGAAAACCCTCGATTCTAAATTCTTTCATGGCGAGATTCCCTACAAACCGATAGGAAAATATGTTCACTTTTTGACGATTCGAGTCACGGAATCTTATCCCCTATTTCAAACAGATGGAGAGTTAAATAAAGCTCGTGTTCGTGCGGGAATTGACAAGAATAAAACTATTAGTCGTTTATCGATGTTTAAACGAAAACAGTCAACTCCAGAACGTTTAGTCGGTCGAGAATTACTCAGAAACTACGGATTAATTACCGCCGAAGAATGTGAATATAATGTAAAATTTGCCATGAATAACCCCGACTGTATTATTTATGGTTTTGCCATCGGTGATTCTGGTTCAGAAAAATCGAAAGTAGTAGTAGATACGGCTTTTTCGATCACACCCTTTGATGAATCCCATGAAAGTTTTACTTTAAACGCTCCCTACGAGAATGGTACCATGGCATCTAAGGGAGAAAATAACACAAAAGTAGGTGAAGTGACTAGCCGAATTAACCAACAGGATCACATCCGTCCGCAGGTGTTTTTCCCTAGTATTGTCACCCTAAAAGATCCGACAGAAGCGGGTTTTCTCTACGTTTTTAATAACATCCTGCGTACCCGTCACTACGGAGCGCAAACTACCCGGACGGGACGGGTAAGAAATGAGCTTATTGGTGTTATTTTTGCCGATGGGGAAATTGTTAGTAATTTGCGCTGGACACAGGCAATATATGATCGCCTTCCCGATGAAGTATTACACTCGATCGATCCCTTAGACGAGGATTTAGTTATGGAAAAAGCCACCGAAGCAATACAAGCATTAATGGCGGAAGAATTTATCGTTCATACCGATTTTATCGGGGAAAATTTTCAACCTTTATTAACCGAGGTGAAAACTCTCACAGGTACGGAAGCAGGAATTTTATCGATCTTGAAGCAAGCGGATAAAGAAGCGAAAGACTACGCTAAGAAACATATCGCCGAGAAAAAGCCAGCCGCTAAAAAACCGTAAATTTCAGTAGGGTGAGTAATTTCTCACCCTATATCCTCGCAATTTTTAAAGAGTTATGGTACATATTTATTCCTGTCAATTAGAACTGCACGATAGTCTTTATTACGCAACCCGTGAAATCGGCAGACTCTACGAAACCGAACCCGTAATTCATAATTACGCGCTCTGTTATGCTTTGGGATTGGTAAATAGCGATAGTTATCGTTACTTCTGTTCCGAACAGATTCCACAGTACCAAGAACATTTAAATCCTCTTAACGAAGAGAAAATTTATGTCACTCCCGCACGGGCGATCGCTCATACGGCGGTTCTCAATACTTGGAAATATGCCAATAATAACTATCATGTGGAGATGGAAAAAACCCAGAAAAATATTCCCAGTTTTGGCAGAGCCAAAGAAATCGCTCCCGAAAGTGTTTTTGAATGTTTTATCATTTCCTGTCACCCCCTACAACTTCCTAAATGGATTCGTTTAGGAAAATGGATGAGTAAAGCGGAAGTAAAACTAACAGAACTTTCGGTATCAAAACAAAAAGAGGATTTATTTATCTATCCCTATCCTTTAAATCCTCTCGATGTTATGTTTACCCATCAGGTGATTGGCTACGACGTGATCAATATGCCACCCGTTAGTTTAATCCGTAATGTACGAATGCGCGGGGAGTATTACCAAATAAGCGATCGCACCGATCTGAAAATTCCCGCTCGATTGTCCTATCACTTCGGTTGAAAATTGACCATGACTCTTATCTCTTCTAAATCCCTCACTTTACCAGAATTTCTATCGCTAACCGCTCCCGATGGCGATATTACCTATGAATTAGTCGATGGAGAAGCGATCCCGAAAATGTCACCGAAATTCTTTCATTCTCGTTTAACTGGTGCTTTATTTCTCGTACTCGATCGCTGGAATCAAGGACGGGGAGAAGTGGGAATCGAATGGGCGATCGTCCTAAGCAAAAACGATCAAGATTGGTGTCCCGTTCCCGATCTCCTCTACATTTCCTCTGAAAGGTTAGGAGACATTCCCCTCACCGATGAAGCTTGTCCCGTTCCTCCGGAATTAGTCATCGAAATTATTTCTCCTGAACAATCCTTCAGCAGCCTGAGCGAAAAAGCCGTGGCCTACCTAAAAGCGGGAGTTAGTCGCGTCTGGATCGTCGATCCCCGGGCCAAGCAGATCACGATTTTCTATCCCGACGCACCCCCAGCGATTAAAAAAGGTGATGACGAGATGAGCGATATTCTCCTCCCCGATTTAACCCTAACTCCCAGACAAATTTTTGCCAAGGCCCGATTAAGTTAATGCCCTACAGTCTCGTTCTCAATCTCACACCTCGATCGCCGATCTATCCGAATTTTCTCACCGGACGACACCTTCATGCGCTATTTCTTACCCATCAGGTGATTGGCTACGATGTGATCAATATGCCACCGGTTAGTTTAATCCGTAATGTGCGAATGCGCGGGGAATATTACCAAATAAGCGATCGCACCGATCTGAAAATTCCCGCTCGATTGTCCTATCACTTCGGTTAAAAATTGACCATGACTCTTATCTCTTCTAAATCCCTCACTTTACCGGAATTTCTATCGTTACCCGATGGCGATATTACCTATGAATTAGTCGATGGAGAAGCGATCCCGAAAATGTCACCGAAATTCTTTCATTCTCGTTTAACTCTGGCTTTATCTTCTATACTCGATCGCTGGAATCAAGGACGGGGAGAAGTGGGAATCGAATGGGCGATCGTCCTAAGCAAAAACGATCGAGATTGGTGTCCCGTTCCCGATCTCCTCTACATTTCCTCTGAAAGGTTAGGAGACATTCCCCTCACCGATGAAGCTTGTCCCGTTCCTCCGGAATTAGTCATCGAAATTATTTCCCCTGAACAATCCTTCAGCAGCCTGAGCGAAAAAGCCGTGGACTACCTAAAAGCGGGAGTCAGTCGCGTCTGGATCGTCGATCCCCGGGCCAAGCAGATCACGATTTTCTATCCCGACGCACCCCCAGCGATTAAAAAAGGCGATGACGAAATTAGCGATATTCTCCTCCCCGATTTAACCCTAACTCCCAGACAAATTTTTGCCAAGGCCCGATTAAGTTAATGCCCTACAGTCTCGTTCTCAATCTCACACCCCGATCGCCGATCTATCCGAATTTTCTCACCGGACGACACCTTCATGCGCTATTTCTTACCCTTGTCAGTAGTGTTGATCAGGAATTAGGGGACACCCTGCACGCAGCCGAGGGAGATAAAGCTTTTACCCTCTCCCCACTACAGATTCAATCCGGGGGGAAAATAACGATAAATTCCCTGCGCTGGCGACACGAACGGGAGATCGCCCCAGAAACTCCCTGCTGGTGGCGGATTTCTCTGCTCGATGACCGATTATTCGGTAAATTAACCTCACTCTGGTTGAATCTCAATCCGCAACACCCTTGGCATCTCGGTTCCGCCGATCTCGTCATTACCAGCGTCCTCGCTACCCCGCAATCGGTTCAACCCTGGGCGAACTCCTGTACTTATCAACACCTGTATGAAAACGCCTCGGAAACAAATCGGGAATTTCATTTCCTTTTCGTCACCCCCGTCACCTTCCGGCAGGGAAAATTCGATAGTGCCTTACCGACGCGGGAACTGGTGTTTAATAGCCTTCTCGGTCGTTGGAATCGCTATAGCGGTATCCCCTTCGATTCTATTGCCCTAGAGTCAATTTTTCCCAGTTTTTTCGATATTCAAACGAAATTAGCCGACGAAGCCTATAAAAACCAGTCGATCGGTTGTGTGGGCGAGATTCACTATCGTCTTTTGGGAGAGGTGGAACCCGCAAAGATTAAAGCGATTAATGCACTGGCGGATTTTGCCCTCTATGCGGGAGTGGGACGGAAAACCACCATGGGAATGGGGATGACTCGCAGAATTTCTAAGGATAAAAGATAGTTATGGATGAATCTGACTACATACCGATCGCCGCCCTCAACGTCGGTTTTAGTCCTTTTCGTCTTCTGGAAATAGTTTTCAAGGATTTTTAACTCGTTCATGGGCCTTGCCCTTAGAATGCAGAATTTGTTATTTGACATAGCTCTAAACTAAAGCTAGTGTAAAAGTATTTGATTTTTGAGCCTAACATGAAAGTCCTAGAGTTTAAAATTCATCCCACCGAAGAACAGGTCAGCAAAATTGATCAGTCTTTGGCTGCGTGTAAGTTACTCTGGAATCTTTCGATCGCACTTAAGGAAGAATCAAAACAAAGATATTATCGCAAAAAACATAAATTTGATGAGTTTAGCCCTGAAATATGGGAGTTAAGTTATTCTGGGCATTACGACGAAAAAGAGTTTAAATCCCTAAAAGATAAAGAGAAAAAGCTTTTAATCGGTAATCCTTGCTGTAAAATCGCCTATTTTAAAAAGACAAGTAACGGAAAAGAATACACTCCTTTAAATTCTATTCCTATTCGTCGTTTTATGAATGCCGAAAATATTGACAAGGATGCTGTTAATTATCTCAACAGAAAGAAACTTGCTTTTTACTTTCGAGAAAATACGGCAAAATTTATCGGTGAAATTGAAACAGAGTTTAAAAAAGGCTTTTTTAAAAGTGTGATTAAAACCGCTTATGATGCCGCTAAAAAAGGCATTCGGGGGATTCCCAGATTCAAAGGAAGACGGGATAAAGTGGAGACTCTTGTTAATGGTCAACCTGATACTATAAAAATTAAATCTAATGGGGTTATCGTTTCTTCAAAGATAGGATTATTAAAAGTGCGGGGACTCGATCGATTGCAAGGAAAAGCTCCCCGAATGGCTAAAATTACTCGTAAAGCGACGGGATATTATCTACAGTTAACCGTTGAAACTGACGACACGATCTATAAAGAATCCGATAAATGTGTTGGTTTAGATATGGGTGCTGTGGCAATATTTACCGATGATTTAGGAAGACAATCAGAAGCTAAACGCTACGCAAAAATTCAGAAAAAGCGACTTGATCGATTACAGCGTCAAGCTTCTAGACAGAAAGATGGCTCTAATAATCAGCGTAAAACCTACGCTAAACTCGCTCGTGTTCACGAAAAAATTGCTCGTCAGCGAAAAGGGAGAAATGCTCAATTAGCCCATAAAATCACCAGCGAATATCAATCAGTTATTTTAGAAGATTTAAACTTAAAAAACATGACAGCCGCCGCAAAACCTAAAGAAAGAGAAGACGGCGATGGCTATAAACAAAATGGCAAAAAAAGAAAGTCTGGATTAAATAAGGCATTACTTGAAATGTCGGTTTGAAGGCTCTCGGTTTTACCGATGAGATGAAAAGCCGACCAGTATAAAACAGCGAAGCACGATTGATACTTAGGGGTGTCTAATTAAATTTATTTCATACCCTTGACAGTTTGCACAGTGAGATGATATAGTTATAACATAACACATTGAGAGGTCGGGTCAATGCGAGTCATAGAGTTTAAGGTTAAAGCTACACAACAACAACAAATAGCTATCTTAGAAGCTATTAGAATAGGACAGTTCATTCGGAATAAGTGCATTAGACTCTGGATGGATTCTCACAGAG
>NZ_JADBRW010000323.1:0-16670 GCF_020247025.1 Microcystis sp. M109S1 | reverse complement strand
TGAAAACGGACGGGTCGAAAGTGTCAGACTTAAGCAATTAAGCGTTTTTCGCTATCTGCGTCAACCCCATTGACGCGACCACCCTAAAAAAGTGGCGTGGTGAGGAATCGCCGTCCGTTTTACGGCGGCGAGGATGTCAAAACCGCAGAAAGTGGGCATTTTCCTCCGTCGATCATCGAATACATAAACAACCAAAAGTGTCTGTATATTTATTGACTAAATAAGAGGGATTTGCCCTAGATGCGGCCCGGGGAAAAGCCGGTCAAAAACTAACCCATCAGGATCACCGTATCGATGACGTGGATTACACCA
This sequence comes from Microcystis sp. M109S1, assembly GCF_020247025.1. Taxonomy (NCBI): domain Bacteria; kingdom Bacillati; phylum Cyanobacteriota; class Cyanophyceae; order Chroococcales; family Microcystaceae; genus Microcystis; species Microcystis sp. M109S1. Next base: position 16,358 of record NZ_JADBRW010000323.1, on the reverse strand, counting down.
TTATCCGCCTCGATATTACCTGCGACCACCGTGGCATTTTTCACCTCAAAACCTTCGCTACAATCGATGGGAATCGGTGAACCCTCTAGAGAAGTCACTAGAGCCAATTTCGCCAAATCTTCCTGCATATATTTGCCCGCAACGACGTGATAGGTGAGAATTCGGGTTAATTGGGGGATATTCTGCACTAGGGTGGTAATCGTCCCGGGGGGCAATTTGGCAAAAGCTTCATCGGTGGGGGCAAAAACCGTGAACGGGCCGGGACTTTTTAGGGCATCCACAAGATTAGCGGCTTGTACCGCCGTTACTAGAGTTTTAAAATTATCGGCACTGACCGCAATATCGACAATATCTGCCATAAACTTGACTCGATCCTGAAAAAAATCATCTATTTCAGATTTTAAACTTAATCTTGTCCCAAAGATCGTTCTAGGGATGGGGTGTGGGGTGTGGGGTGTGGGGTGTAGGGGGGTCACTGCGTGCGCGTTGCGGGGGAAGAATAAATAAAAATAATCTCCTGAATACTGACTCCTAACCTAATGGTAGATGTTGGATTTTTGCAGGAGTTCTATTTTCCCAAAAATATAAGTAAAAATTATTTATTGACTCCAAAAACTTGAGAATATTTAAATTAACATTCCGCAATATTTACAAATTCTTAAGAATTAATTGAGAAAGATTTTTATTTAACAACGATGTTGCAGTGGTAACAGCGATTTGATAGAATTTCATAGTCGGTTATTCTGTGCGTTTTTGGGCAGCAATGGTTGAAACCCTTGCCACACCTACAGGGTGATCCTAATTAAGACAGGTAAATTAGTCAATTTCACCCACAACGATGATCTTTTTTTTGTGTAGTTTTATTGCAAAAAAAAAGTTTTTTTGACAAAAAGCACAAAGTATGATAAGAACACTGGTGTATTTCTGGCCGCGAAACTCAAAATCAGGGGATTTCCTGTTTCCAAGTCAAGAAATACAGAAAAGCAGTAATTCGATCGAGAAATCGATAAAAACAGCCTAGACTAGAAAAAGAATCCTCTATCCTGACAGCTATCCTGTGGAGATTACTTTTTTAGGAACCAGTTCTGGGGTTCCCACTCGTTCCCGCAATGTCTCTAGTATCGCCCTTCGTTTGCCGCAACGGGCGGAAATATGGCTGTTTGACTGTGGAGAAGGAACTCAACACCAGTTACTGCGTAGCGACCTGAAAAGTTCCCAAATTCGACGCATTTTTATCACCCATATGCACGGGGATCATATCTTTGGTTTAATGGGACTGTTAGCCAGTATCGGATTAGCCGGTTCTGCTCAGGATATTGATATCTATGGACCCCCCGGACTAGCGGACTATCTGCGCGCTTGTGCTAAGTATTCCTATACTAATTTGGCTAATCGGGTGCGTGTCCATGCCATTTCCCCAGGCATACTCTACGAAGATGAAGAATTTACCGTCTCCTGTCAGCTATTAAAACATCGTATTCCCGCCCACGGTTATCGCATCGCCGAAAAAGACCGTCCAGGACGTTTTGATGTGGAAAAAGCCAACGCTTTGGGTATTCCCCCCGGACCAATTTACGGCAAGCTGAAAAAAGGGGAAACTGTCACCCTCGCCGATGGCAGCAAAATTCGCGGTCAGTCCCTCTGCGGAGAAACGGAAATCGGCCGTAAAATTGCCTATTGTACTGATACTATTTTCTGTGAAGGTTCGATCGAATTGGCACAGAATGCAGATGTGCTAATTCATGAGGCAACTTTTGCTCACCAAGATGCCGGGTTAGCCTTTGAAAGTGTTCACTCCACTTCAACGATGGCAGCCCAGGTGGCCTTGGCAGCCCGGGTAAAATTGTTATTAATGACCCATTTTAGTCCCCGTTATCTACCGGGTAATTCTCTGGATATTTCCAATTTGTTAGAGGAAGCGCGGGCGATTTTTCCTAACACTAAATTAGCCTACGATTTCCTCACCTACGAAGTCCCCCGCAACCGTCAAGAAATGGCTTTAGGAGTTAAGTAATTATGCCAGCAGCAGTGGAAGAAAAAAGCATGGTTCCCACGGTTTTAGTGGGTATTGGTGGCACGGGTAACGAAATTTTATCGCGATTGCGTCGCTTAATCGAGGAAAGTTATGGCAGTTTGAGTAATTTTCCGATTGTCAGCTTTTTGGTGGTTGACACGGATAAGGATTATAAAATCAGTAATCCTGAAGCTGCCGGCAGTGCTTTTAAAGATAACGAAAAACACTGGTCCCGGGTGAGTGGAAAACAGGTACAGGAGATGGTATCTGACATGGATAGATATCCCTGGATTAATAGTTGGTTTCCCCCGGAATTAGAGAGAAATATTACTTCCCTAGAAGCGGGGGCGGGACAAATTCGCGCCTGTGGCCGTTTTGCTTTATTTTGTAATTATCATGAGATCCAAAGGAAATTTCTGGATGCGGTGAGACGGGTAAAAGGACAAGAAAACTTTATGCTTGATCGCTATGGAATTAAAGTTAGTAATAGTGCTATTAATGTCTTTACTACGGGGTCTTTAAACGGTGGTACGGGTAGCGGAATGTTAATCGATATAGGCTACTGTATTCGTAATTGGTTGCGAGGAGAAAGTAGTCCTTTGAGTACGGCAATTGTTCCCACTCCTGAAGCATTTGCGGGGATTAGTGTCGGCGATCGAGTTTTGGCTAATGGTTACGCTGCCCTGATGGAATTAAATTACTTTTCTGACTACAGAACCGAATATCATCAACAGTTTAGCAGTGGTTTGGTCGATGAAGTTGTTAGTAAATTACCCCCCTTTGATTTTACCTATTTAGTAGGAACAAAAAACGGAGAAGGTGATTTTAAACTCGGTCAAATTCGGGAAATGATCGCCCAAAATATTTTCCTAGATATGACCTCTGATTTTGCCCCCCATAAGCGTTCCATTAGAGATAATATTAAGGGTTCTTGGGCGCAAGCTGACCCTGGGGGTCGCGGTTATCCTAAGCAATTTATGAGTTTTGGGCTATCAACTATTGAAATTCCTATTGCCCAAATTCGTGCTTCTTTATCGGAACGTTTAGCCAAAGATTTAATTAATTGGTGGCTGAATGATTCCGTGATTTTACCCGCTCAAATGTTGGAGTTAGTAAGAGGTGATATCCTCAAAAGAATGCGCTTGAGCGAAGGGGAATTAATTATGGATTTATGTGCCGACAAGGATCGCTCTTTAATTGCCATAATCTCCCAATGGACTAACGAAACTCGTCAGGAAATCAATCAAGATAATTGGCTATCTTGTACCAAACAGGGTGTTAATATTTTAGGCAATGAACAAGGAAAAATTCTGCGATTTATTAATGATTATTTAACACCAAGAGTCGAGGAATTTAAACGCAATCATTTACTAGAATTAAGTCCCGATGAGCGGCTGCACGGCGATTACCTGAAAAAGATTTATAATAATCGGGATGAAATTATTCAACGGGGTAAAAAGTCTCTAGAAATGGAGTTTTATAATATCCTTGAGGATCGAAACCGTGGGGTAAAATTTGCCGAGAGTTTTATTGTTTCAGTAAGACAAATCTTCACCGACATGGCAGAAAAATTCCGTCGTGATCAAGAACAGGTTTGGAGTCAAAACGAAAGTAAACGTCAACGAGAATATGATACAGCCTTAGCAGAAATTAATGATCTGAAAGATAAACTTCATGTCTCGAAAAAAGATAAGATGGAACAATATTGTGAACAAGCTTTAACGGGATTGGAAGGCTATTTAATGGCCAATATTCAACGAAAAACCAGAGGTGCAGGAGTAGAGGTTATTAATCGTTTACTGGAACATCTTAATCAATTAGAAAGCCGTTTTAATCGCTTTCGTCAGAAATTAATTCAAAGTCGCGATCTATTTAATCTCCAAGCTAATCAACAGATTGATAGTGCCGATGCTTTGTTAATTAATGGGATTAAACTATTTGATAGACAAGAATTAAATGGCCTTTATCAAGACTTTATCGAACAATTTGCCTCGGGGATTGTCGGTAACAAAAATGCCTACGATACAGGTATGGATAACCTTTGTTTACACCTCTCAGAAGAGATTTTAAAGCAATCTAGCCCCCTCTGGAAAGAAACGCGCCGCTCCGACGAAAATATGCGTTTATTTGACATCACCGAGATTGCCGATATTCGTCAAGGAGATTTTCAACAAGTTATCATAAACCAAGCTAATCAACTACTACAAAATGCCCCCGTTAGTAGTCGCATTCAGCAGGAATTAGCCGCTTGCGATCGCTTGTTAAAAATCTATAACAACGATGCCGATATTATCAATAATCTTCGCATTGCCTACCAAAAATCGCGACCACTAATTATGCTTAATCCTGCGGTTTTGCGTGGAAAAGATGCGGGTTTTACGCCCCAATTAAATCAAAATGTTGCCCTGATTGGGGGAAGAAATACCAATAACCCGGCAGCCCAAAAAATTATTCCGAAACTGCGGGAATTTATTGCCAACGAAGACGATATTAAACCCTTGGGAGAAGTGGAAAAACATCGTCTTGTCTTCGTGCAGGAAATTGGCGGTTTTTCCCTACGCTGTCTCGATGGAATGCGAGAGCTGCGACAATCCTATCAAGACTGGAAAGGAGAATTTATTCTCGCTAAACGCGCCCAACAAATGGGGGAAAATCGCGATTTACCCATCCCCGTGCATATCCAAAAGGAACCTCCTTTCTGGGATGTTTTTCCCGAAGATCCGAGTATTTATCAATTGGTGGTGACGGCCCGAGCTTTGAAAGTGCTTTTTCCAGAAGTCAATCGAGTCACTAATGAGAAAACAATTCGCTATGAAATTAAAACCGCAACGGGATTAAAAAAAGTCGATATCGCCACCAGTTGGGAAGATGCGGTACAGGTGTTAGAAGTAAAAGCTTGTCGCGAAGATAAGGAAAAAATTCAAAGTCAGGTGACGGCTAAGTTACAGGATTCGGCCACTCCGGAGAAAAAACAAGCTTTGTATCGGACTTTTATCAAATATTTACAACAACGTTCCGAGGAGTTGACAGGAGGAAAAGATAATACAGAATATAAACGGGAAGATGCAATTATGTTGCAGTTAATCGATAACTATAAGTTGGATAGCGGTGGAGAAATACCTCTTTCTTCGGTGACGGAAGTGGCTAACCCAGCTTTAATTATCTGTGGTAATTGTGGACATAAAAATCCGCCCTCGTCTAATTTTTGTTCTAAGTGTGGGGCAAAATTAGTTAAGTAGAAATTGGGCAATTTCTTGTTTTTAGTCCTCGGTTCACAGAAAAAGTGGGGGTGTTAGCTGGACTAACATCCCCCAAAATGAAAATTTTCGGGAAAAATTGCCTAATAGCGAAAAAACTGGATTATAATAAGGTCTTTACTCAAGATTTTTGCTAATCGCTAACTGCCATAAAAGCCAATCAAGACCCCTGCTTATCGAGAGAAAAACCAATGGTAGCCACTTTAAAAGGACGAGATGTTTTAAGAATAACCGACATGAGTAGCGAAGAAATCAGCGCCCTACTCAATCTATCGGCACAGCTTAAAGCTGGCACTCTTAACCCTAGCTGCAAAAAAGTCTTGGGATTGCTATTTTATAAAGCTTCCACCCGGACGCGGGTTTCCTTTACCGTCGCCATGTACCAGTTAGGGGGACAGGTGATCGATCTTAATCCCAGTGTAACCCAAGTGGGGCGAGGGGAACCCTTAGCAGATACAGCCCGGGTACTCGATCGCTATCTCGATATTCTCGCAGTTCGCACCTTTAAACAAGAGGATTTAGAAGCTTTTGCTAATTACTCGCGCATCCCGATTATCAACGCTTTAACGGATTTAGAACATCCCTGCCAGATATTAGCCGATTTACAGACTATCCAAGAGACTTTTCAGACTTTACGGGGAATTAACCTCACCTATGTCGGGGATGGCAATAATGTCGCTAATTCTCTCCTCTTGGGTGGTGCTTTGATGGGGTTAAATGTGAGGGTTGCCTCCCCCGCAAACTATCAACCCGATGGGGAAATTGTCGCCAGCGCCCAGGCTATTGGCGAGAAAACCGGTAGTAAAATCTTCATTACCGACGATCCCGTTATGGCCGTAAAAGACTCTCAGGTGGTCTATACTGATGTCTGGGCAAGTATGGGACAGGAAAGCCTCGCTGATGCCCGAATTCCCGTTTTTCAGCCCTACCAAGTCAATGAACAGCTAATGAGTCACGCTGACAAAGACGCGATTATTCTCCATTGTTTACCTGCTCACCGCGGCGAAGAAATTACCGACGGGGCGATCGAGGGTGTACAATCAAAAGTCTGGGAACAAGCGGAAAATCGGATGCACGCCCAAAAAGCTTTAATGGTGAGTTTATTGGGATTAATCTAGCTCCAGATGCTCAGTTACCTAAAATAATCATTAAACTCGGTCATCAATCAACCTAAGACCTGTCCGACACCGGAAGTTAACGCTAGGATTGATGGTAAGAGCAATAATCAGGGCAGCCTCCACACATACTATATGTCAGACACCTCCGCAGTTAAACAATATCTCGCCCATTGGTTTCAATTGGGAAAAAAAGTTATTTGTCCCAAAAACCAAGCTATGCTATTTCCGCTGCCAATTTTCAATGCTGATCGCTATTCAGCGGAGTTTGAAGATTGTTGGCAAAAAATTCTTGATCCTGAAAGTGGCGATTGTTACCTAGAGGGTACTCAACAAACTATCCGAGACTTACTTTCCCCTCAATGGGAATTTCATCCCTGCGCTCGCTGTACTATACCTGTACCGATTGAAGTGGTGGGACAATCGGGTTTATCCTGTCCCTGCCATGATTTGAGTAATTGGCCCAATTTAGAATTACCCCTACCCCATTTACCCGTCAATAGTCAAGAAAATCTCGATCGCATCCGGCAAAGATTGCTAAAAAATTCTCGCCAAGATTAACCGGACTAAAAGAGACGTTAGGGGTAACGTCTCGACAAAAGGGTTTAGATTTAACGATTTCTGCCAAAAAGATTCACTAAATCTCGCAATCTGTGGCTATATTCTCCGGTTAAAGCTTCCTGACGATAGCGCCATGACCAATTGCCTTCTGCGACACTGGGAGTATTCATGCGCGCATCCGATCCTAAACCTAACACATCCTGTAACGGTACGATCGCCTGATTAGCCACGGAACTATAGGCAAGTCGAATCAGATCCCAAGCCACTCCCTGACCACTGGGAGCGCCAAGATATTGATAAAGTCGCGCTTTTTCGTAGTCATTGGCGTTATCTTGAAACCAGCCCAGAGTAGTATTATTATCGTGAGTGCCGGTATAAATCACACAGTTGCGTTCGACGTTGAAAGGAAGATAGGGATTACCCGCATCACCCCCAAAAGCAAAGTGGAGAATTTTCATACCGGGAAAGGCAAAGTGATCGCGAAAATCTAGAACTGCCTGGTCAATATCGCCCAAATCTTCGGCAATAATCGGCAATTTACCCAAACGATCCCGGATGGTATTAAAGAGATCATAACCCGGGGCCTTCAGCCAACGACCATTAATGGCGTTTTCCTGGCCAAAAGCCACCGCCCAATAGGCCTCTAATCCGCGAAAATGATCGATACGGATGATATCGACTAGGGAAAGAACCCCTTTTAAACGACGTACCCACCAGTCAAAGCCCGTATTTTTGAGATAATCCCAGTTATACAAAGGATTTCCCCATAATTGACCCGTTGCTGAGAAATAATCCGGGGGAACCCCTGCCACTTCCAAGGGATTACCGGTTTGGGGATCTAGTCGGAAAACCTGGGGATTTGCCCAAACATCAGCGCTATTATGGGAGACATAAATGGGGATATCACCGATAATCTCGATACCAAGGGCGTTAGCATAGCGTTTTAGGGCTAACCACTCCTCAAAAAACTCAAATTGCAGGAATTTGTGCAGAAAAATCTCCTCTTGTAACTCCTGTTTCGGTGTTTCCAACGCACCCCAATGACGTTCGCGAATTTCTGTCGGCCATTCCATCCATGCTTTACCCTGGTAAGCGTGGGATAAAGCCATAAATAGGGCGTAATCCTCTAACCAATCAGCATTGCCAGCACAAAAGCCGGCAAACTGTTTGTAAAGAATTGTGTCAGAACCCTTGACAAAATTGCTCGCCGCCTTTCTAAGTAGGGGAATTTTCCAAGCGATCAATTTATCGAAATCCACTTGATCGAGGGGAAAATCGGGAATATCCTCTAAATCTGCATGACTAAGCAGGTTTTTCTCCCGAAGAATATCGAGACTGATCAGGAGATGATTACCGGCAATGGCACTAAAACTCATGTAGGGAGAGTTACCGTACCCTGTCGGGCCTAAAGGGAGAATTTGCCAGAGTTTTTGACCACTTTGAGCCAAAAAATCGATAAATTGATAGGCTTCCCTACCTAGTTCTCCAATCCCGTAACGACCGGGGTGACTGGTGGGATGAAGCAAAATACCGCTAGAACGGCTAAAAGCCATGAAAAAACCCCCTTATCAGTGATTAGGTTAGCAGTTATTAAGTGTTTAAAGCTGAATGCTCACTGCTATCTCCAAGCTAACCCGATCTCGATCGATAACGGCAATACTTAACAACTTTATTAGACCTATGGGACAAAATGAGGCATTACAGCCGTACCGTAACAGATCGTCTTTCCAGTTAAAAGGATTCCTTGGGATCACGTTCCACGTTACCCCGGAGGAAAAACCGATCGCTTGTCAGTTATTGCACCAATGGTAGGGGCGCATCGGTCAGTGAGTTGATCGATGCGCCCAAAATGTAATATAGATATTTCTGCAAAATTGAGATGCAGCCGCCGAAAATTCAAGAGCGATTCACTTACTTTCAGTAAGTCCCACTTCTTGTAACCTCCTCTTCAACCCAGACCTGTTACTGTACTGTTCGTAAATCTGGTTCAGACGCTCTTGGAAAACGGGCAACCGGTTTTGATATTCGGCTAAATCTCTTAATTTGACTAACAATTTAACAGCCTCATCGTAGGGTTTAGACTGGGCTTTCTGAATTAGGGACTCGACTTGCTGCCAAACTTGCGCTTCCCGTTTAGCTAAAGTTTGTAGTTCCTCAATTCGCTTGGCTTCCGCCTCTTGTTGTCGCCGTTTTTCTGCCTTTTTTCCTTCCTCAGAAGCAGCCTCAAGAAGTTCTTGGATCGTACGTCGAGGCTGGTTAGAAGCGGGAGAATTAGGGATTAATTGAGACAGCTTTTGTTTGAATTTGGCAGATAAATTCGGTTCTCCTTTAGCCAATCTTAATAAGAAATCTTGGCGTTCAGAAGCCGATAATTGGCTAATAGCTTGTTGCCAAGTTTGCTCAGAGATAGTTGTTGGTTTACCACTGGATGTACAAGCAACATTTAATAAGTGTTCGTCCAATTCAACGATTTCTATAAAAGCCTTTTGAGATGCAGAAAGTTGATTTAGTCCGGGGGGTAGAGGAGGTTCTAGTTGGGTGTTATCGATGTCTATATATCCCTCGGATAAGGCAATAGCTTTCAGCCAAGCTAAATATAATCCTCGATAGTCTTGCTGGAGAATTTCTTGGCGTAATCCTATCAATTCCGATAGAATCCCTTCTCCTTCTATCCAGTCATCAAAACCTTCTTCTTGACTAAATTCCCAATCTAAAATTGCCCAATCTCCCACAAAAGATAAGCTGATATAATCATCAATACAGTAAAGTTTAATTGCTTCTCGGTCGATCAGGGATTTTGGAAAACGAAACATTAATTGCTGTGTTCCCCAGTTGGCGATGTAGTACATGATATCGAAATACCGAGCCAGCACTTGTTTGGTATCGCCTCGAAAATCGCCGTAACTATAGGTGAAACTGGCACTCGTTGCCGTCGGTTTGACGCGGCTCGATAGCTGGCCTATGGCAGCCCTTTCCTCTTGGGTGAGGGGGCGATCGATCGCTTGAAATTCGTAATATTGGTATTCGCTCATGGTGTGCAACCTATCTCAAGGTTTATGATCGATATGCTGATAATTGTACGGGGATAGTTAGGGTTTAAAGATAAATTCGACAGGACGGGCGCTCTCGGATGTATTAGGAATAGCAAGAATATGCAAATCGCCCGATCTTTACCGATAAGGAAAAAGTTCGGGTGATCGATCGGTAATTTCCCCGCATCGGTCTTTTCAAGAAATCTAATCTATTCCTTTGGATAGTGGCACGGTCAAAATCGATAGGATTACAATTTCTTTTGTTAAGCACTTTAGCGATCGCTGGATATTTCTGCCATCGGCTATCGCAATTCACTATCAGCTAATTATTAAAATTTATGAAAACAGCCTCATTCGTTGAGATTATCGGAGATAGAGTAGGGATAGATAAGAGGGAAATAATTAGAGCCTTTTGGCATTGTTCAGCTTAGAGCGTAGAGTAGAAAGGAGGTGTCTTAAGATGACTAACGGAGACGATGATCAACACTTGCCTCTTGCGTGGGAAAAGGGGAAGGTTATCGCACAATTTTTGGGAGTTATTGCTAACACAGCTATAGCTGTAGTTGTTTTCTTGGTTGGCAATGCTTATAATCAACAAATTGAAAATCAAAAACTGGCACAAAATTTAAGGATCAGATACATTGATTTAGCTCTGGAGATCATCAAAAGCTCTGAAAGTAGTGATGAAATTCGCACTTGGGCGGCTGACATAATACAGAATAATTCAGAGAATATTACTAGAACTCCAATGGATGACGAGACCGAGAAAAAACTTACATTGTGGGGTTTAAAAGAAAAACAAACTGAATTAAGAGAACCAAATGTTGGCACACAACAAACCACAACCAATAGTATTACTTTAGATCAAGCTTTACAGGAAGCCTTGACTAGGAATCCTTTTTACACAAGAGAGGGTGATACTTCCAAATATACTGACTTTAACCTTTTCATCTGCAATGAAAATAGTTCCGTAGCTACTCCATTAGCCAACTTAATTGCATATAAGCTTGCCCAACAAAATCATGGCGAAATGCAGGTAAAGGTTCTTAGTGATGAGGAAGAGAAAAATGAGTTTAAAACCTTATTACCCAGAGGAGCTATCACTGTAATTACCGATGAAGGTCATCCTGAAAATGGTGAATGGGGTCGTATTAGCGATCTCCTGCAAAAAGCCATAGGAAGCGTTACTGAACCAAGCAATCCTCTATATAAGCAACTGGTTAGCTCACCTGACGACAAAATAAAAATACTTACAACAATTCAGAAGCCTGACATCAAGCAGGAATTCAATGCTGGCAAATACTCTCCTTGGCGCATTAGCATATTCATCTGTCCTACTCCCTCCGATCGATCGGGCGATACTAAATAATTAACCCCTCCCAGCGTGCGTCTATACCGCGAACTTGCCCAACCTGCTCCCACTAGGACTCGCCCTCCCCAACCTCAAAGTATATTACTCTTTTCTTCTTTTCTGGGAGAGGGATTGGGGGTAAGGATAATTAACCATCTCTGCCATTACTTTTGAAAAATGGCATAACGATTTTTTTACCTACCCGGGTAAAGATTTACTCCTCCCTTCAACCGCTTTTACCCGGAAAGTGGGATCGCTGGCTCGGTTCGGTTTTCTTTTCAACGTTACCTGCGCCACTTTAACGCCTAAACCGACAAAAGCGACGATAACGATCGCACCTGTCGCGTCCGGTTCGGGAACGCTGGCGAGGGTTGTCGAGGCGAGACCTGCGATCGCTTGATGGGTTACGGTCGTGGGATGGAAACCGTCCCAGAAAAGATACTCGGAGGGATTCGCGCAGAGCTGCCAGGTATTGGTATTCAAACAAGCGTCCGTGACGTTGGTTAAACTGTAGCGAGACGGATCGTTGTAGGTGTTCTCGAAGAGAAAGTAGATATCTAGCGGGATCAGAGTGGCCGCAGTCGAGGGAGCGTTTTGGAGGGCTTGAAGCGCCGTGGCTAATTTCTGATTATGCTCTAGGGCTAGATTCGTCATACCCGGTATTCCCGCCTGACTGGGTAATTTCCCGAGATCCGGTAGATTCGGAACAATCACCGTTTTCGCGCCAACCGCGGGGGAGATCAAGGTTTGAACCGCAGCGATAATGTTACCGACTACGGCATCGGGGTCGGTACTGAAACCGAAAAGATAGTCGTTAGCCCCGGCCCACACGACGAAGAGATCGCGAGCGTCGAAAGTTGATAGGAACGGGTTCGCGGCGAACGCGCCGATCTCGTCGAGTAATCCAGGAAAATCCCCCCCGAACAAGAGTTCGGCCACGTTCTGACGACCGCTGGTGGCTCCGCCATAGGCAAGATTCAGCACTGCGCTATCTGGCAGTCCGAAATCTTGCTGTAAATACTCGATCCAGAGCGGGCCGTTAGAAAAGCGCCCGTTCGCATAGGGGGGGGCTAGGCGGGTAAAGATTGCCCGTTAGTTGATATAAATTTCCCGGATCCGATAAGCTATCGCCGAATACCTGAAAACTCTCGAAGGTTGCCCCTAGGGTCTTGAAAGGAGACAGGAGAGTGAAGAAGGTAATTCCCGCCGTGGCGATTAGTGATTTTGTTAATAAATATTTCATCGATTCGCCAATTTAAAAATGAAACGCATCAACCTCAAGAGTTGACAGAAAAAGGCTCATCAGGTACTGTCTGATCATTAACAACAACAAATCAGATTCAAAAACGAAGCCCCCAATATCCTAACATAGAACAAAGAAACTTGCTCTACCAACTTAGTCAAGAGGTCGGGCAATCGCACACAATTCTTAACACTTTTGGACTTTGGACATAAATCAATACCTGATTATCTCCGAAGGGTGACAGCAAACTTAACATATAGCAGTTTTCATCAGAATGAGGCATGGGCAAGGGGCTTAAGCTCCTTGTTGGTAAAACTTGTCGATACCTCAGTAACCTGAAAAGCGCTATAATTAAATCACTATGATCGATCACTCTGGGAGTCGGGCAAACATAAATTACTGCTTTGCTGAGAGGTAGAAAGATGAATAAAAACACCGTATCTGTACTGCTCACTACGTTGACTGTCACTTCTTTGATGGTTTTATCTTCTTCAACTTTGGCAGTTGAAAATGAAAGATTGCGTTGTCCATTAGAACAAACAGAGGTTAAGACTTTCGTTGAAAATCTTAGAACTTCGCCAAAAAGATTAGTAAGATTGCAGGGTTGGAGTAAAAAATTATACCCTTTGAAATTACCTTTTACCTCTGAACAAAATAGTATATTTTGTGCTTTGACTATTGTTATTAAAAAAGAAAATAAATTTGAACCAGAAATTCGTATAAATGCAATTCTGGTGCTAAGGGGCATTGGCACAGGAGCCGAAGAAGCTATGCCGGAACTTAAAACAATTCTCAATGACCATAATGATAATTATGAAATTCGTAGAAGTTCTGTTTTAGCTATCAAAGGTATTAATGCAGAATTAGCAGTTACAGAACTTATTAAGATTCTTGAAAATCCCAATGAAAATAATAATTATGTGCTGATTGAGACAGCTTCAGCTTTGGCGAGTATTCCTGAGAGACTTCAACTTCCAGAAAATAAAGAAAATAAATCTAACGCAGTCAAAGCATTAATCGATCTTCTTAATAAAAATCCAAATGGCGAAGTACGGCGCAGTGCTGCTGATGCTTTAGGAGAAATAAAATCTGATGATCCCAGGGTGATAGAGCTTCTCAATGAGGCACTAGAAGATCCATCTTTTAGCGTTCGTTCAGCAGCAGCCGACGCTTTAGGAAAATTTGGCAATACAGATAATAAAAAAATAATAGATAATCTCCAAAATACTATACCCAATATTAACAAGCTTTTTAGCGATCTGAATTTCACTCCTCGTCAGAAAGCTGCTTTTGCTTTAAGCCAGATTGAAGTATCTGATGAAAAAAATCAAGAAATTGTGACAGAAACATTGACAACTGCAATTCTAAATTCTGGAAATGAAAATGTTCGCATAAATGCTGCTATCGCATTGGGAAAACTAGGAACATCTCAGCCAACACCCGTAAAAACAATCAAAATACTTGAAACATTACATACAACATTACAGAAAGATCCGTCAAAAGATAAGAGTATTTCTAAAAATGCTGCTGAATCTATTTCAAGAGTTGCCTCAAGCCTTGAGGATAAATTAAAGAAAAATCAAGAAAATCCAGACTATAAAAAAAGATTAGATAAGTCAATTGGAGTTTTAAAAGATATTCTAAAAGAGGATTATTTTCGTTCCTTACAACCTGATCAAATAGGTCAACTAGCAATAAAACAAGATATAGAAAAGCATCTTGAATCGCTAAAGACTCTAAGGACTAAAAAAAACTGGAAGGAACGGATATGGCCAGAAAACAACCCTCTGGGGAAAAGTATAACAATAATAGTTGCTATTTCCGTACTGTCCAATGTGGCGGTTGGATTGATTTTCTGGAAACGCCCAATTTGGTTACTTTGGTTTGATGATAGATATTGGAAAGCTCTATCAGAATCAAAAATAGAATCAAAATTTGATCCAGTGATGGGTTTGGTAATCCAAATTATCCTCATGTTTCTCGGTTTTACTATTCTTGGTTTTAGGTATCGTCCTAGAGTTCTTGATGCTTGGGTCGCTAAACATATCAAATCAGTCCGCAAAGAATTTGAAAAAAAGGATTCGGTAAAAGAACGTAAAGTCTATATCTCTATTCCTGTTATTCTTAACGGTGAAACGGTTTCTGAACTAACTGCTAAAGATTTACGCTCGCAATTTAACAAACATCTACTCATTTGGGGTGAAGGTGGAAGTGGTAAAACCAGCCTCGCTTTTCAAATAGCTAAATGGGCAATGTCAGATGATGAAAACGAATGGATTTGCAAAGATCATCCAATGCTACCCGTACTTATTGAGGAGGATATAGAAGTTGAAGCAGCCAGAGGTAAAGATCCATTTATTGCAATGATCCAAGGTCAATTAAACGATGAACTAGTTTCTGAGCCAGAGCCTATATCAGAGGAACTGTTGGAACATTTGCTGAGAAAACAACGAATCCTTGTAATAGTAGATCATCTCTCAGAAATGAGCGAACAAACGCGAGATTTTATCCATCCTGAGATGTCAGACTGTCCTGTTAATGCGCTGATAGTGACTTCACGAACAAAAGAAAAACTAGGTGGTGTTAATAGAACAACCATTACACCACTTCTTGTTGAAGGTAATCGCCTCTCATCATTTATGGAAGCCTATCTCATAAAATTGGATAACGCACGCTCCTTGTTTACGGATTCGCAGTTCTTTGAGGCTTGTAGGAACCTATCAAATATTGTAGCTCAGAGCAAGATAACCGTACTACTCGCAAAACTGTATGCTGACCAGTTAATTGCAGCGAAACGAAAGTTGATTGGAGATATTGGAGATATAAGACCAGAAGATGTTCCTGACAACATCCCTGACTTAATGCTTCGTTATCTCAACCTACTTAACGAAAACGTACCAGAAGCGCAGAATAAGCTCAAAAATCCCACGGTACACCACGATGCTAAAGTGCTTGCTTGGGAATGCCTTAAAACCAATTATCAACCCAAAACGGCTAAACGAGAAGAAGCGATTACAGCAATCGGCAATAATCAGGGAGAAATTCATCTCGATTATCTAGAAAAACGTCTGCACCTCATCCAAACTATAAGCCCTGCAGAAGATAAAATTCGCTTTACTCTTGATCCATTAGTCGAGTATCTTGGTGCTTTGTATTTACTTTCACTTTATCGTAATGACGAAAATCAATGGTCTGAACTACTCAAGCAGATGGACAACATCCCCAAAAGCTTTCTGATAGTATTACGAGATTGTTGCTCTGTTAAGGGCGAAGAATATAATATTCCCAGTTTTGTTCTTGAAAAACTGTTAGAAGCCACATCAACCATGAAAAAAGCTGCATTTCCTTAAACACCCGGCTCTTCTGGTTTTCGTGTGTTAATTTTTGTTATGAATTAAAGCAAGCAAACAGCTTAAGTCGAAGATGTTCAAAATTGGTAAATCCATAACTGATTCTTTTAATAAGCTTTATTTTGGTATTCATTCCCTCAATTAATCCGTTGGTTGTCTGATTTTCAAAGTAATTACAGATACCCGACAAATGCTTCCGGATCATACTGGCACTACTTTGCTCTAATATTCCGCCTATTCTTATCCATTTTTCCAATTTTCTCTCAGCACATCTGAACGTTCTACTACTTTGATAAATTTGTCTAATTTCTTCTTTCATCTCCTGGGCTATTCCCAAGCAGGGATGTTCTTTTAAGATAACTTCTAGTTGTTGTTTTTGCTCGTCTTTTAAGTCCTCTTTATTCTTCCATAATAAATGAGGTAATCCTTTTTCAT
>NZ_JADBRW010000322.1:0-3546 GCF_020247025.1 Microcystis sp. M109S1 | reverse complement strand
CAGCACTTTTTCTCGGTCAATGATTAGGATAAGTTATAACTTAAAAATTAATCAACAACTAAAGCTTATGCTTGTAGCTAAGTGAAATCATTGATTAAGAGACCTGTACTTTTCAATGACTTTTTCAGCAAGCCCTAATTAGGGCAGCCATTCCAGTAAAATTCCTAGGGAGCTATCTTTACGAGCGCGGGAATTTTGGGCTTGAATATCGGCAGCTAAACGTAAATTAGAGGTAATCGCATAACCAACCGAAAGAGTAGTCAATCCCACCTCGTTAGCACCCCCCGGTGAGATAAAACTCTGACTGACGGTGATATCTGCTGCCCCCGTGCGAGAAAGGGCTAATTTGAGCTTTAATCCTAAGTTAAGCCCATCGGTACTGTAATTTCCTGTCTGAATGTAACGATAGCCCACCATGGGAGCCAGATTGACATAATCACCCAAAGGGAGGAGATAGTATTGTAAATTTGCTCCTATTGCCGTCCTATTGCCGTTAAAAGCCGTCTGATAATCGCCGCTTAGGGTTAAACTGGTTTGACCGAAAAACACATCTTCTACCCCCAAAATCACGCCACTGGAATTATCGCTAGAAGGAAACTGGGCATACCCTAAACGGATACGAGTGCGAAAACTAGGATCATTGCGAATATCTTCGGCGATATCGGGTATTTTTTCTAACCAACGCTCTAAAACGGGGCTTTCTTGCCGAATTTTCGGGTCTAAGTCTAACTCCGTTTCTGCCCACACCGGACCAATCGCCCCCCATAATAGAGCAAGAGCGATCGCATTTACAGAACAGCAAGAGAGCTTAAACATGATCTGCATTATACCCAAGGAGGCAGGGGACAGGAGGCAGGAGGCAAGAGAAAGAATCTGGCAATAAAGCTTTTAGCTTAACAAATTAGGTTTTAGATTCGGCCTTTGTTATCAGTTATCAGATGTGAGTTTTCAGTTCACTGATTACTGGTTACTGTTTACTTCCCACTTCCCACTCCGACACTCCCCCAAAGGTTACAATTAAAAAAGATAAGATTCCCCGTTATTCTTGAGAGGACGGGGGCAGTAGGAGTAGCAATAGTGGTTAGAATATTAAAACTTTCGCAATTAAGTAGCGCGGAACGGGCAAAACTTCAGAAAAGAGCCGAGTTAGATATTGATAACGCCCTAAAAGTCGCTCAAACGGTCATAGAAACCATCCGCGAACGGGGAGATGCTGGCGTTGTGGACTATGTGCGGCGTTTTGACTACGAAGGTGCGACGGTAGAAAATATCAAAGTCAGCGAGGCAGAATTTGAGCGGGCTTTTCAGTTAATTGAACCGGAAGTAAAAACTGCCATTGAACAGGCTTTCCGGAATATTCAAGAGGTACATCGTCGCCAAATGCCGGAAGAAACACAACTGGCAGAAATTGAAACCGGTGTCTTTGCCGGCGAAAAAATCTCTCCTATCCCCAATGTGGGTTTATACGTTCCCCGGGGCCGCGGTGCTTTTCCCTCGATGATGTTAATGTTAGCCATCCCGGCAATGGTGGCAGGAGTGGAAAGAGTTGTCGTTTGCACTCCCCCCGATAAACAGGGCAACGTGGAACCCGTTTCTCTGGTGGCGGCGCAGATGGCTGGAGTCAGAGAAATTTATAAATTAGGGGGCGTACAAGCGATCGCCGCTTTAGCTTTGGGAACAAAAAATATCAAAAGGGTTGACAAAATTACAGGTCCGTGCAGCGTCTATGGGGCGGCGGCCAAACGGTTACTGTTCGGCACTGTGGATGTGGGTTTGCCGGCAGGTCCGAGTGAGTCGATAGTTTTGGCCGATGAGTCCACCGATGCCCGTTTAGCGGCCTTGGATTTATTAATTGAAGCGGAACACGGGGCGGATTCGGCGGCTTTATTAGTCACCCACTGTGAAGATGTGGCGATCGCCGCTAGTGAATATGCTCAGGAATACCTGCAAAAACTCCCAGATTGGCGACGGGAATTCTGTGAGGCGGGTTTAGCCGCCTATGGGGGCATAATTTTAACCGATAGTTTGCAGCAATCCCTCGATTTTGTCAATGAGTACGCCCCGGAACATCTAGAGGTTTTAGTTAGTAATCCTTTTGCCATTCTGGGCAAGATTAAAAATGCTGGCGAAATTCTCCTGGGAAATCATACTCCTTCCTCTATGGCTACCTACGCCATCGGAGTCAATGCTGTGCTGCCCACAGGAAGTTTTGCCCGTTCCTATTCGGCGGTTTCGGTTTATGATTTTCTGAAGCGCTCCACTTTGGCTTATGTCACCCCTGAAGGCTTTGAAAAGTTAAAAGAAACCACGAAAACTTTAGCCGAGTACGAAGGTTTTCCCGCCCATAAATTAGCAATTCAACACAGGGAAATTTTACTCTAAATACAGGGAATAGGAAACAGGGAACAACTTAGATATTTAGGCCAGCTTATTTTTTAGATTCAGTACAGCTTGAGTAAATTCCATGATGCAACTCGAAGACTATTTTAACTTTCTCACCCCTAATGATATTCGCTTCTCTATGACTATATTTATCATGCCAAAACACCTGAAGAAATTGCTAAAACTTACTCATCTTTGAGCCTAGAACAAGTTTA
Source organism: Microcystis sp. M109S1 (assembly GCF_020247025.1). Lineage (NCBI taxonomy): Bacteria > Bacillati > Cyanobacteriota > Cyanophyceae > Chroococcales > Microcystaceae > Microcystis > Microcystis sp. M109S1. Next base: position 949 of record NZ_JADBRW010000322.1, on the reverse strand, counting down.
TGCAACAATTCTGTACTATTTGCATGAGCAAGAAGAAATAACCAATTATTTAACCGAATTGTCTAAGGTGTAATCAGTAAGACTAAGGGAAAGTAAGTTCGGTAGCGGTTGACATCTCTCGTTAGTAGGGGCATGGTAGTGACAGCAGCGTGAGCGCCGATGTAGAAATCTGGTAAGGGAGAACGTCGCTCACCTCCACGACGACGATATTCCAAAAAGCTTTGTCCTGCTAAAAAAGCTGCAGCATAGGGTAAAGAATCTCGGCGAAAGAAGTCTTCTGGTAGGGCTGCTTCTACCTCCTCGGGTTGATTAAACCCGATTGATATTTCTGCGTAAATAATTGGGTTAATCACTAAATTTCCTTGCTCCGCGTAGTTTGTGAGCATTTGAGCCGACCACTCAAACCATTGCGGGTCTTCGGTTACAACATCAAGAATGACGTTGCTATCTACCAGAATGTCGGTCATGAGTCACGGGTCGCTTGCATGATGTCGTTGGTTGTTAGACGGCTAGTTGCTTTGCCACGGATAGCGGCAATCAGTTGCTTTCCCCGGCTTAGGGTTCTAGGCTTGCGAATTTGCAAGATATCCCCAGTCACTTCAAGCTGGATTTCTGTACCGGGTAACAACCCAAGCTTTTCTTGAATATCAGGGGGAATAGTGATTTGTCCGTTAGGGCTAATTTTCATCGAAAATTTGGGTCTGAAACCCCGTCGTTCTAGGTTGGCTTTACTGTTAAATATTAGCGCATTTACAAAATATATGCTAGAATGTGAGACGTAGAGAATCAGGCAAGCATTTTTTGACATTCTCACCGCCGTAAACGGACGGTGATTCCCAAACCTCACGATTTAGGTTTCTGCTTCTTTCCCTTGCGGGGTTTCGCACCTGCCTTAACAGATTTACTCTGTTCTGGTCTTATGGTCGCTCTACAGACTGACACCGCAAGT
>NZ_JADBRW010000321.1:0-20778 GCF_020247025.1 Microcystis sp. M109S1 | reverse complement strand
TCAAATTCGGCCTTGAACGAGTAAAACTTTCTAGGAAATAAGGTTGAACATGAGATTTTTTCGACTTGTTCAAAGTGGCCGGAGGGCATTCGGACACTGAAAACGGACGTGGAGAAAGTGTCAGACTTAAGCAATTAAGCATTTTTCGGTGAAGCGTCAACCCCGTTCAGCGACCACCCTAAAAAAGTGGCGTGGTGAGGAATCGCCGTCCGTTTTACGGCGGCGAGGATGTCAATTCAATTAACTATTCCCCAAAGAATTTGTATCGCAATTGAAGTGGGTATTCAAAGCGGCACTTTAGCTATTGCTATCACTGCCGGTTTATTAAATAATCCCGATCTAGCCATTCCCGCAGTTGTCTATAGTTTATGGATGTATGTCAGCGCTTTTATCGCTGTTTATTATGGTCGCAAAAAAGCAGCTTTGGCAAAATAGGTAAATGGGGTGATAGGATATAGCTAAAAACTGATAACTGATTATGTTAATTGGTAAATATTTAACCCTAGAGGAATTATCTACCTGTTCCCAAACCTATCAAAAGTACGCAGCACAAATCGATCCCTACCCAAAAAATCCTGAAACGATAACCGCTTGGCAAAATCTCGCTCACTTTATTATCGATCCAATTATTGATAACTTTGGTCGAGAAAAATTCCAATTAACCTACGGATTTTGTTCCAATGATCTGAGAAAACTTCTCCAAAAAAAAGACCCAATCACTGGCTTAAAAAACGGTAGAATCGATCCCAGTCGCGATCAACATTGCGCCCACGAAATTAATCAAAAAGGTCAATATTATTGTCAGCGATTGGGGGCAGCCTGTGATTTTCGGATTATCGATTTAACGAGCGATCGCCTGATCGATTGGATTTTAACCCAAAAATTACCCTTTGATTCTCTCTATTTTTACGGAATTAATCGCCCGATTCATATCAGCTATGGACCCCAACATAAACGAGATCTATGGACTTTTACCCCTAGAGGAACACCGACTAAAAAAGGTTTACAATCATGGTTAGAAGCCGCTAAATCTATCGATTCTGAAGCTAAAAAATCCCCCAAAATCGGGGGATAACCAAGACCTAAAACCGTCTTCTTTTAGATTTCTGGTTCCAGATCGTCCTCGTCGTCCTCATCGGCCGGTTCCGTGGGGAAAGGAACCGAACCCATGTCTAATTTATCCCGCAATAACTTCTCAATTTCCGCCGCTACTTCTGGCTTTTCTTCGAGATATTTAACGGCATTATCGCGACCCTGGGCAATATTTTCGCCATTATAGCTATACCATGCCCCTTTACGAGTAACTACGTTCGTTTGTTCGGCGATATCGAGCATACAACCCACTTGGGAAATGCCTTTACCGAAGATAATATCAAATTCAGCAATCCGGAAAGGAGGCGCGACTTTATTTTTAGCCACCTTAACTTTAGCCCGAATTCCGTATTCCCCTTCCGTGCCTTTTTTCAAAGTTTGAATGCGACGGATATCTAAACGTACCGAGGCATAAAATTTTAAGGCCGTCCCCCCGGTGGTCACTTCAGGATTGCCGTAGGTGACACCGATTTTTTGCCGCAGTTGGTTAAGGAAAATCACCACACAACCCGATTTACCAATATTACCGGCAATTTTTCGCAGGGCTTTACTCATCAAACGGGCCTGCAAACCCACCTGATTATCCCCCATTTCCCCTTCAATTTCCGCCCGCGGCACTAAAGCGGCCACCGAGTCGATGACAACGATATCCACGGCCGAAGAACGCACTAACTGGTCAACTATTTCTAAGGCTGCCTCCCCTGTATCCGGTTGTGCCACCAGTAAATTATTGATATCTACCCCTAAATCTTCCGAATAGGTGGGATCTAAAGCGTGCTCCGCATCGACAAAGGCTGCCACTCCCCCAGCTTTCTGCACTTCTGCGATCGCATGGAGGGCTAAAGTGGTTTTTCCAGAACTTTCTGGCCCGTAAATTTCGACGATGCGGCCTTTCGGTAGGCCGCCACCCAAAGCCATATCTAGGGTTAAAGCACCACTAGGCACGGTTTCTACCCGCATCCGGGTCGCGTCTCCCAAACGCATAATCGAACCTTTGCCAAAGTTGCGCTCGATTTGATTTAAGACTAAGCCTAAGGCTTTATCTCGATCAGGATTACTTGTCGTTGTCGCCATTAATTTTGTCCCAGTTTTCTTAAGTAGTACAGTAGTATCTAAAGATTGTAGCCTGTTTTGATCTTGATCACCAAAAAGTTAGAGACTTTTTCCAGAATGGTGATCGAAAATCAAAAGTTTTGATTTTTACAGCCAAGGTCGGCTCAACTGTTCTAATTGCGTCACCTCTCGCGCTTCTAAACTCCATCCTAACGCCCCAGCATTTTCCCTCGCTTGGGCCGCAGTTTTTGCCCCCGGAATGGGAATCACATCCCCTTGGGCGATTAACCAATTGAGGGCCACTTGTGCGGGGGTTTTTTGGTATTTTGCGCCCAATTCTTGCAGTACCCTTAAAATTGGGGCTATTTTCTCCAAACCTTCTTTTTTGAACCGCGAGTCAACTTTTCTGGCTCCATCGGGCAAATTCTGGCTTTCTGGGCTATATTTACCCGTCAGTAGTCCTTGAGCGAGGGGGCTGTAGGCAAGGATGGTGACACCTAATTCCTTGGCTGTGGCTAAAATTGCCTTAGTTTCTATTTTGCGATACAAAAGCGAATACTGCACCTGATTGACCGCTAAGGGAACCTCTTTTTTCGCCAAAATCTGGCTTGCTTGACGCATTTGCTCGGCGGAATAATTACTTACGCCCACTGCAGCAATACGGCCTCGTTTTACTTCTTCAGCTAGGGCATTCATTAGGGTTTCTTGGCTAATCAGGAAGGTGAAGGGCCAATGTACTTGGTAAAGGGTAATTTTATCGGTTTTTAGACGGTTTAAGCTCTCTGTAATGGCATTATGAACGGCATTCGCCCCAAATCGCCACGGTACGGGGGCAAACTTACTGGCAATATCGATGGGAATATCAGTCTCTTGAGTAAATTTTCCTAAGAGTCGTTCCGATTCCCCCAGTCCATAGACTTCGGCAGTGTCAAAAAAGGTGATTCCTGCCTCTACTGCCGCTTTAAAGGCCGCCTCTACCTGACTAGCTCCGTATTCCTTGCCATAGTTCCAGAATAGTTTATCTCCCCATGCCCAAGTCCCAATTCCTAAGGCACTGACGGAAATTCCTGTTTGTCCGAGATTAGCGGTTTGTCTAGTCATATTCCCTACAAAGAATGACAGCGTTTCCCATTTAAAGATGAAGTGTAACCCATATTTGGTCTGACTCACCATTAACCCCCTTTTTTGATTCCGGGAAATTCGCACCCATAAGTAATGGGAAAGGACTTGACTTTGCCGGCGACTTGCGCTATGCTTTTCTTATACTGGGAATCTGTGCAAAATTTTTAAAAACGCACAGATTACCATTATGAATAAAATCTTTTAAAAATATTATCTCAAAATCTGCCGACAAAAGCAAGCAAAATTTCGCCCCTAATTGTTAAGTTTTGTTAACAAAGAAATACAGAGATCAGCAAGGTCAAAAAATCGAAATCTCTTGCTGATCTTGTTTGTCGCTTAACCTATGATTAGGTTAGGCGAATTTTGCGCTTTGACTAATTGTTAGTGCTAACTTCTGTGGTTTCAACAATTGCCGTCGGTTGGCAGGGGGTAGGTGGAAATTTCTCTGGCAAAGAGAAGCCTAAAAATGATGCGATCGCAATTATCGTGCTGGTAATTTTGGCAAGACTAACAACGTCTTCTCTGTACTTCAACCAATATTTATACATAATCATCAATCCTTTTATTTAGGAGGTGAACTATCTTTAGATTAAAAAACAATTGATTATTTGTCATTCCTCAAAAGTCCTGAAAACGGTACTTGTTTTAGGTACTATCAAGTAACCTGACAGGGTACTGAAAAGTAATCTTAAGTCCTGTTACCTATAAAAATAATGATAATGAATGAACTAAAAATGACTGAAATTGAAACCCTTTCTTGGTTTGAATTAGAAAGAGTGGTTAATGATCTGAAAAAAAATCATACAAAGAAGGGATTAACGGACTTGGAGACAAAAATATTAAAAGGTATTTTTGAGGATAAAAAATATGCTGATCTAGCGGAAGAAATTAGCCGAGAAGAACAGTCAATCAAGAATGCAGCTTATAGTTTATTTAAAATCTTGTCAGAGCAAACAGGTGAAAAGATTGGAAGTAAGAATCTGATTACTGCTTTAAGTCGATGGAAATTACAACCAGAATGTAATCAAAAAAACACAAATCATGACGGGAAATTCTCTGGTGCTGTGGTTTTTACTGCTTCTGAAAATAAAAAGAAACAGATATTAACGTTATTAGAACTTTTAAGAAAAATAACTGATGATCAGGAAATAACAATAACTGACGTAGAACAAGGTAGCATCAAATTAACTCTCAAGGGTTCTCAAAAAAGTTTAGAAAAAATTGAATCCCTATTCAAATCGGGTGAATTAAACAAAATTTCGGGAGATATTACAGTTGAAAATGTTCAATTTACCGAAGATAATTGTTTAGCTTTTACCATATCAGGTGATGTTAATGCAGATGAGATAACCTATTTAAAATCTACTATCATAGGACAAAATTTAGCAGAATCACCAAAGCAACTGGCAGAAGAATCGTCAGCAAACCCCTTGATTGTCAAGACAGTAAGTATAAATGAAGCATCTAAAGAAATTAACAATAAACTAATTGAATCTATTAAAAAACCTAACTTCCTCCAGCGCATTATAAGAAGATTTAGAAGGATTAACCTGAGAGGGGCTAACCTGAGTGATGCTGACCTGAGTGGGGCTAACCTGAGAGGGGCTAACCTGATTGGGGCTGACCTGATTGCGGCTAACCTGATTGGGGCTAACCTGAGTGATGCTAACCTGAGTGGGGCTAACCTGAGTGGGGCTAACCTGATTAAGGCTAACCTGATTGGGGCTAACCTGAGTGGGGCTAACCTGAGTGATGCTGACCTGAGAGGGGCTAACCTGATTGGGGCTAACCTGAGTGGGGCTAACCTGAGTGATGCTGACCTGAGAGGGGCTATCCTGAGTGGGGCTGACCTGATTGGGGCTGACCTGAGAGGGGCTATCCTGAGTGTGGCTGACCTGATTGGGGCTATCCTGAGTGTGGCTGACCTGATTGGGGCTGACCTGAGAGGGGCTAACCTGAGTGAGGCTGACCTGAGTTGGGCTATCCTGAGAGGGGCTAACCTGAGAGGGGCTAACGTTAAAAAGGCTATCTTTATCGATGCAACGGGGATCACCCCTGAACAAAAACAGGTTTTGATTCGACGAGGGGCAATTTTTGGGGATACTTCTAACGATCGCAGTAAAGCATTAGTTTAAAACAGCCTTTGATCTCCACCTTCAGCAGAGATTTAGGTAGGGTTGGCTGAATAAATGTAAAATATAGACGAGGTAAGGGGTTTGGCGGCCTGTTTGGCCAAGCAGCTGCAAGATTTTCAAGCTGGTGGCTCAAAAACCTTCCCTAATTAATGGGAAAAGACTTGACTTTGCCGGCGACTTGCGCTATGCTTTTCTTATAATGGAAATCTGTGCAAAATTTTTAAAAACGCGTAGATTCCCATTATAAATAAAATCTTTTAAAAATATTATCTCAAAATCTGCCGACAAAAGCAAGCAAAATTTCGCCCCTAATTGTTAAGTTTTGTTAACAAAGAAATGCAGAGATCAGCAAGGTAAAAAAATGGAAATCTCTTGCCGATCTTGATTGTCGGTTAACCTATGATTAGGTTAGGCGAATTTTGCGCTTTTCTCGGATTAAGATTAACCCACCGCAAACCCTGTATATTCTCTGACTAGGGGTTCATGAAAGGCTAAAACAATATCTTCTTTAGGAACGCCTAAATTAACTAATTCATTGGCAATTCCTACCTCAGTGCCATCATGTTGTATCCAGATTTTACCTTTTTTAATATCGAGATGCAAAACACAACCATGATATCTTCGTCTATTTTTCCAGCCAACATACATCAATTGATAGTGATCGCCAACTGTATCAAAAATCAATTGTTGTTCAATCGGATCTTTAGATGAACCTAGCTGAGAATATTCAGTAATGACTTGCTTGACATAGTGACGATATTGTTCTAATTTTTCCATGCGACAATTACCTCCCCAATCGGATCATAAATAATCAGGTAAATTTGAAATCTTTTAACGACAGTTTGAATAAATCGCAATTCAAAAAAACTATAATAAATATCTAAGGGAACAGCTAAATATAACTGTCTTTTAGGTTCTTTTTCTTCTAAAGCAACACGATAATTAAAGAATTGTCCAATGGCAGTATGAAATTCTGAAATGCTGGATTTACCGATAAAACTTTTAATTTCAACGGCTATCTTTTCATTGTCTTTTTCTGCGGCTATCAGTTGCTCTGCTCCTAAATCGACATACATTTCTACATCACCCACTTCAATCCTTAAAGGGTCATCCGTAATGATCCAACCCTCTTTTTCTAATCCTTTTCTCACTGCACCATGAAAACGATCTTTAGCAGACATGAATCTTGAGGTTAGCAGGCATAATAATTGTTAATTATAACATTTCGTCATGACGAGCGACAGGGTGAGAGCAGCTCAAACCCTATTGACAATTGGCCAATTTTGTGATCCGCGTGGGCATTTCAAGTGATAAGCTAAGACGTATTTAAACCGCTTATTCTTAGATTAGCCCCCCCCTTGCCTGATCTCCACCAGCAATTTGAATGACGAACAGCTTAACTAGCTGACATCCATCGTGATAAAATCGGCCTTGTCTTTCTTCTGCCAGCGCGACGCCGAGCGGCGGTATGTTGAGCTTATTTCCCTTTTACTTTTTACTTGGTATAAATCGTGCAGGTTTTCATTTATCATACTCCCGAACTTACCCCCGTCCATACTCTACCCGATTGCGCCGTCGTTATCGATGTTTTAAGAGCGACAACCACGATCGCCACTGCCCTCAATGCCGGTGCGGAAGCAGTGCAAACTTTTAGCGATCTGAAAACCCTGATGCAGGTGAGTGATAGCTGGCAACCGGAAAAACGTCTCCGGGCAGGAGAAAGAGGTGGCGCGAAAGTGGAAGGCTGCGATCTGGGCAATTCTCCCCTCGATTGTACCCCTAATTTAATGAAAGGTCGTCGTCTGTTTATCAGCACCACTAACGGCACTCGCGCTCTGCAAAGAGTGGAAGAATCCCCGATCGTGATCACTGCGGCCATGATCAATCGGCAAGCTGCCGTTAATTACCTATTGGATAAGCAGCCCGATACCGTCTGGATTGTTGGCTCTGGTTGGGAAGGGGGTTATTCTCTGGAAGATACGGCCTGTGCTGGAGCGATCGCCGATGCGCTACAAGAACAATCGGGGCAAATGGCGATCGGGAATGATGAGGTTATTGCCTCGATCGCTCTTTATCGTCAATGGCAAAATGATCTTTTAGGAATGTTCCACAGTTGTAGTCACGGTCAGCGCCTTTTGCGTCTCCACTGTCAAGAAGATTTAAAATACTGCGCTAATATTGACTCTCTTGATGTTTTACCGATCCAAAAAGAACCGAGCATTTTAGTCAAACTTTAGACATTACTACCCACAGAAAGGGTCATCCGTGCGGGTAGGATCGATGCTCCTACCCGGATTCCTTTATTTATAGTTTACCGACCATGACTATCGATTCTTTACTGCAATCTTTTCAGCGTTTTGGGGTTAATCTCGGTTTAGAAAGAATAAAAAATCTGCTGGAGATTTTAGGCAATCCCCAAGATAAAATTCCGATTATTCATGTCACGGGAACTAATGGCAAAGGTTCAGTTTGTGCCTATCTATCCTCTATTCTCAGCACTGCTGGTTACAAAGTCGGACGTTATATTTCTCCCCATTTAATTCATTGGACGGAAAGAATCTCTATTAATGGCGAAAATATTGAAACTGCGACTTTAGAAAACCTGCTTAAGTATATACAATCGCGTATCGATCCCCAGCAGGAAAGTCCTACTCAATTTGAGGTAATTACTGCCGCTGCTTGGCTGTATTTTGCTCGGAAAAAGGTGGATATTGCCGTGATGGAAGTGGGTTTAGGAGGAAGATTAGATGCGACTAATGTCTGCGCTCAACCTTTAGTGACTGTCATCACTTCTATTAGTCGGGAACATTGGCAAAATTTAGGTCCCACGGTTGCTGATATTGCCGGGGAGAAAGCGGGGATATTAAAAGCGAATTGTCCGGCAGTTATCGGACAATTACCTGAATCAGCGCAGGGGGTAGTTAGGGAGAGAATCAAGCTGTTAAATTGTCCGACGGTATGGGTAGAAGCTGCCGAAAAAATTGCCGATAATCGCGCTAAATATCAAGGGTTAGAATATCCTTTATCCTTAGCGGGAGATTTTCAATTAACTAATTCTGCTATAGCGATCGCTGTTGTTAATATTTTACGTCAGCAAGGTTGGCAAATTAGCGATGAAGTCGTGCAAGAAGGAATGGCAAAAACTCGCTGGTTAGGACGGTTACAAACCGTTAATTGGTGTCAGCGAGAAATCTTAATAGATGGCGCTCATAATCCTGCTGCTGCTATTGGTTTAAGGCAGTATGTAGATAGTTTAAAAGCCCCAAAAATTATCTGGGTGATGGGAATTTTATCGACCAAAGATCATCAGGAAATATTCCAAGCTTTATTAAGAAAAGGCGATAGTTTATATTTAGTTCCTGTGCCAGATCATAGCAGTGCCAATCCTGAAACATTAGCGGAATTAGCGGCTTCAATTTGTCCAGAATTATCTCACCTAGAGACTTGTTCCGATTTATTTTTAGGACTAAAAAAAGCCATCCAAGAATCTGCCGATAGTCAGATAATTCTCTGTGGATCGCTTTATCTAGTCGGTTACTTTTTAGGGAGTTTGTTTCAGGGAAAATAAAACATCAATTTTACTGGTGGTTTTATCAGGCATAGTGGCAGTAATTCCGATCCCGCGTACCGATTCTAAAAAGGCTTTTGTTTCCGGGGTTAATTCCGTGGCAGGAAGATTATTAATTCCTCCCGCTTTAGCGATAATTTGCTCCACATCGATGAAGAAATAACCGAGATTATTCTTGGGTAGATTAGCGGTAGATACTCGGAAATTCTCACTTTGGCTAATCGGTTGATTCGGTTGGGGTTGATAGGGAATTCCGACGGTCATTTTTAAGGTATCATTATTAGGCCAAGCATAGGTTAAAATCGCTTGTTCTTCCGCTTTCCATTCAGTCACATCTTCACCGGAAATTTGACTGTTTTTTATGGTGATAACAGGAACAGTTTTTACCAATTGATTTAACTTCTCGATAGTAGTTTTTGCCGCTTTATGATCGCCGGTTTGCCAGATCATCATTCCCCCAAAACCTAACCCTCCCACCGCTTGCTGGTTGGGGATAATTCCGAAAGCAAATTCTCGATCCATCCAGTTAAAAACTTCTTTATCCGCGTCAAGGGTTGCCATCTGAAAATTCTCACGGATCTGACGCAGAAAAACTTGTAATTCTGGGTTAGTTTGGGACTGTTTTTCTACCTCTTCCCATCCCTGTTTAAGATTATTACCGCTCCAGACTGCGATGGTATCTCCGGGGAAATAATTTAAAACTTGATTTCTGCTAGGGGAAGGTAGGGTAGAAATAGTTTCAGGAGCAAGTTTAGCCACCATTTGTAATTGTAATCCCGTATCGGTGACACCCACTCCCGCGACAATATCTTGAATTTTTGCTAATTCTTGCCGACTTTGGGGGGATAAATTAGCATCTGCTCCCAAGATTCCGGCATAATCATCGATATAAATTGTCGCTAGGGTATTGGGTAGGTTGAGGGATTGGGAAAGCAGTTTTCTCACTTCTGGTTTACTGCTAAAAGATGGCTGTCCTCGGTAGGTATCGATCGCCGATTCTAACACCTTTTTATCGTAGGATATCAACAAAAAATCCCCCGCAACGGCAGTATAAATGGTGGTGTTATCCTGCCAATCTATAGCAGTAATTTTAATATCTTTGTAGTCACTGGTGCTAGTTTTGCGATTAACTTGTTGTCCTAGTTTTTTCTCGAATTCCGACGCTTTAATTTTATCTTTGATCCCGATAACCGTTAAGATTCCCGATTCCCCCGGTTTAGTTGCCGGAAGAAAAGCAAAGCTGATACTACCGATCCAAGGTTCGATATCCCGTTGATAATCAATCTTATCGGTGAAGATATTTTTTTGTAATTCTTCTAGTCCTTGACTAACCGCAGTTCGTGATTCAGGTGTACCATATTTAGCTAACACTGACCAAGCTTTTGCATCCGTGGAGACAAAACTACTAGCAAAGGCAGTTTCTGGGATAACTTTTGCCGATTCTAAGGGGGTGAATCTTTGCCAAGGTAGTTGTCCTCGTAGATAAAGATAGACACCTCCTGCGGTTACTGCTGTTAGTCCTAAGACGACTAAACAACCGGGTAAAAATGATTTTTTTGACATAGAATTGTGGTTTGGTTAAAAAGTTCAATACTTGGCGATCGATTTGTCTCTGGTTTTAGTTTCTAGAGAATTGGTTAATCTTTAGTAAGCTTTAATTATTATTATAGCTTCTGGAGGTACTAAGCTGTTGACTATCTAATTTACTCGTTAAGACTGTAGGGGAGCGGGGGGAGGTAGTTTGCTCTTTTGTACTAAAATATCCAATACGCAGTTTAAATACAGTACAGCTTAGAATGATCAAATATTGTTGATATGAATACCATAAAAGGCTAATTTTATCATGAAACTGGACATGAGATAGACAAAATAGAATCATAGAATCTTTGATTCTTGATGAATTTCTGATTACTAAGTATGCAGAAATACAGACAAGAAAAATTCCTGTTATTGGAAAATAGTTGAGATCAAAAAGGATTCTTGCTGAATTGGTGCATTTATTTCAAATATATTTATTTTAAAATATTAAAATTACTGCTGTTAACTCTGATGCTTAAAAAGCTATCGGAATCATAATAATTTCCTAGATAGGGTTGAAAAGTTCAGTCTTTTGAAAAAATAAGGTTATTATGAACCTATATTAGACCTCTTATAAAAATCAAAAATTGCTGAGGTTGATTAGGGTTAGGAGTCGGTCGTCAGGAGAATCAAGAATGAATAATAATCAATTAAATGGTCTATTTACAGATTTTATGCAATTTAATCCTTATTTTTGCCGTTTTTGAACCCTCAAAAATTAATTACGCAAGAGGTATTATGAAAAATGAGGCTCTCTTGGAGTTATGGTGATCAGCAAATCTTATCGAAGAAAAGGCGTACGCTATACACCCCTACAAATCATACCACGCGCGGCAGTAGGGACGCAAAGCTTGCGCCCATAATGTGACATTGTGAACATTTTTCACCCAATGTCCAAGAGAGCCAAAAACGATAAAAAATAGGGGCTGAATTTTTTCAACCCCCTAAAATACAAGAAATTATCGTTTTAGCCTTGTTTCCGTTTTAATGCCAAGGCAGATAAACCAAAGAAACCTAAACCAAAGAGGAGAGTCGGTTCCGGGGTTTGGACAGTTAATAAACCTAATTGACCACCTTCGACAAGATTATTAGGACCGCCGATGCTGCCATTTCGCACACTGTGGGCCTGCACGTCGAGAATCAGAATTTTTTCTCCTGGTCGAGCGCTGGGAAAGAATTCAGTAATATCCAAAATCCCCGAAGTTTCCCAGTTACCTAAATCATTGGGGCTGCTGTCGGTTTGACCACCTGGTAAACTAGCACTACGATCGATCTGACCTACTCGTGTCGCTTGTCCAGTGGTGGCATCAAGTCGCCAAATCGAGGCTTCTTCTCCAGAGGGTTGACCGAAATCAGAGAAAGAACGGTCTTCTTGGATATAGATAGTACCGTCATCGGACCAATCGAGGTTATCGGGACTTCTCACCCCAAAATCGGGACCGCTAAATTGACCGCCACCCGCATCATTACCATCGTAGAGAATGCGAGCGCTGACGCTAGAAGCAGCGGTGTCGAGATTGCCGTTTTGATCGAAAACCAGATTATTATCGAAGATATAAATAGTTCCCCAGCTATCGGCCCCATTGAATAAAGAACTGCGTCCGGTGGAAGCAAGAACAATTTGGGAACCATCACTGGGATTAGTCGAGACATCTTCCGGACGGGAGAAGGAAAAAGCTCCTAAAGCGTCCGCTTGGGCGCGAAGATTGCTATCGGTGGCAAAACCGTTGAGAAAACCAACCCCATTTCCCTCGTTCACCACTTCTACCCATCGTCCAGCGCTGGTGTTACCAGTACCGGCAAAGTCCCTGGGATCCACACCTTCATCGCCTACCCAAACATACAGTTTGCCCTGTTTGAGACCATTGCGATCGAGAAAACTACCATCTCCGACCCCGTTTTTCTCCCCAATGTAGAGATAGAGAGGCGCGGACTCGGTATCATCACCCCCGATCATCGCAATGCGATCACTTCTACCTGTATCAATTTCTGTCCAATTTTCCCAACCACCGCGACCCATTTCTGGGGCAGCCCAGATATCGAAATTGCTAGGATCGAGAACCCATTGAGTCCCGTTGCTGGTTTCTTCTCCAGCAAAGTAGATATTATCTTCAAAACCGATCCCTTGACCGAAGGAATAACGACCGAAAGCGGCACCAGAACAAAAACGATCTAAACCTCCAATGGTGGGAGCGAGTTCAAATTGACTGGTACTGGTGATTAGATTGTAAGAGCGATCGTAGATTTTATCGAAGGCTAATCCAGAACCGATAATTTGACGACTACTGGTGTCGATGTCAAAGTAACTGATTCTTGCTCCTCTCACGGAAAGCTGGTTAGCAGTACCCGGATTCAGGGTATAAGAGGCTCCTTGGTTATTTCTAACTTCGTGGTTGACCAAGGCACGAATCGTCCCATTTCCTAGATCGATAACGCCAATTCCATCCAGAATACCGATGGGAGTGTAATTGTTGATGGTTTCACCCACTGTAAATAGGGGCGTATATTTATAACCATTTAATCCTGTCACCTGCGGTCCGCCTGTATTAGTATGAGCTTGCGCTAAAACCGTCGGTACGTTTATCAGGGAAATTCCCACTGTTAGCAGAGTTGCCGCTAGAACATTTTTGCGGTTAGAATGTGAAGCAATCATTAATTTTTTATTCCTCTAATCTCAAGGAAACAAAACGTTCTCTCTTGAGATTAGAAGGCTTTTATTAAGGGATTGATAAGCCCAGAATAAAAACTCTTTAAGAACTGATGCTTTGTCATAATTATTAATATTTATGCAAACAATTGTAAAAAAGCTGGATGCTCACGACCTAGATTCTTTCTATTAACAATAGTCATTTAATCATCGAGCCTAGTAAACAATGTCTTTCTTTTGCTTATTCTGACTCCTTAATACTGCCCCGTGACTCTTTCCCTAAGGGAAGATTTTTGATTTTTTCCAGAGGTCTATTATTAATTCCCACCGCTTGATTAATATTAGTTAACCCATTGGCCTCTAATTTTTCTGTTAATCCTTGTAAAATATTTGATACTAGCCAAGGACCCTGATATAACCAACCGGTATAAATCTGTAATAAACTGGCACCGGCGGTAATTTTTTCCCAAGCATCATCGAGAGAAAAAATGCCTCCCACTCCAATTATTGGTAAATTGCCTTGGGTTTGCCGATAGATAAAACTGATCACTTCCGTGGCACGTTCCCGCAAAGGTTTGCCACTAATTCCCCCTGCTTCTTCAGTGATTGGTTTACCAGTTTCAGGCAGAATTGTGGTTTTTAATCCCGTGCGTTTAGTGGTGGTATTAGTAGCGACAATTCCAGCTAATTGATAGGAGAAAGCTAAGTCAATAATTGTTATGATATCTTCCCATTCTAAATCGGGAGAAATTTTCACTAATAGGGGTTTTCTGCCTTGATTTTCTGTTTGTAAAATGTCGAGGATTTTATCGAGTTGTTCACCACTTTGCAGGGAACGTAAACCGGGAGTATTGGGAGAACTAACATTAACGACAAAATAATCGGCATGGGGGAATAAATAGCGAAAACTGCCTAAATAGTCCTCCGGGGCCTTTTCTAGGGGCGTATTTTTCGATTTACAGAGGTTAATGCCGATGGGAATCTGTCGGGGTTGTCGTTGCCAAGATTGTTGGAGGGTTGCCGCTAGAACTGGCGCACCGCAGTTATTTGCCCCCATACGGTTTAATCCAGCCAAATCTTCTGGTAAACGGAATAATCTCGGTTTTGGGTTGCCCGGTTGCCCTTCTAGGGTGACAGCACCCACCTCGGCAAAACCAAAGCCGAAACTATGCCAAAGTCCTGCCCCTAAACCGTCTTTATCGAATCCTGCCGCTAATCCGACGGGATTGGGGAAATTTAACCCCCAGAGGCTTTGAGATAGGCGAGAATCGCTAAAACTGAGGGATTCTGATAATTGTGAGATTAACCATTGTCCCCAAAATTCCCCCCGCGAGCGATCGATTTTTTGCAGAGTATTTAATAATTGTCTTTGTGTTCCCTCTAAATTGCCCCGAATAGCCTTGAAAGCTAGAGGATAAAAAGGTTTAATTGTGTCAATTATATTGGTCATAATCAAGCGGGATTAAGGTGTAGGGTGGGTTAGGCGAGGACAAGTTATGTTTTTGACAAAAAATTTCAAATTTGCCGTAACCCACCTAGTATAATCTTTATAAACCTTGACGAGGATTAAAAGTTTCGATCGCCCGTATTTTTTGATAAAGTTCTAATTCTTCAGGGCTAGGATTGGGAGGATTAACTAATATAATTTCCACTAATTGATCGCCCCTTTCTCCTTGGAAAGTGGGATAACCTTTGTTAGCCAAACGTAATCTTTGACCACTTTTTACTCCCTTAGGAATCATCATTTTAACTAAACCGTCAATGGTAGGAATTTCCACAAAACCGCCCACAATTGCCTCGCTAGGAGTAATCGGTACTTGACAGACAATATCAGAACCTTGAATCCTAAAAAAAGGATGCCTAGCGATAGTTATTTTTAAATATAAATCACCCCCTTCAATACCCTGACCTTTGAGACGAATTTTCTGCCCATCGATCATGGCTGCCGGCATATCAACCTCTATTGATCTACCATCTTCCAGACGAATTCTTTGTCTGCCACCTTGATAAGCTTTCTCCAAAGGTAAAGTCAATTTCGCCTCCACATCTCGACGAGTTAAACGGGGAGAGGAGGCAATTTTAGCGCGCTTAGTATTAAGGTTATTAAAATCTCTAAACTTCCATAAATCCTGTTCTGTACGGGGGATTTTTCCATTACCGTTACTATTCGCTTTTTCCCCCGGACGTATCCCGCGGCGCTTAATCCCCGTCAAGGAACGATTATACTCAACCCGTTTTTCTTCATCGGAGAGAACATCGTAAGCTTCATTAATATCTTTAAACTTTTCTTCGGCCGATTTATCCCCCGGATTAACATCAGGATGATATTGACGCGCCAGTCGTCGAAAAGCCTTTTTGATCTCGTCACCGGTAGCCGTGCGAGATACTCCTAAAACATCATAATAATCAACTAATTGTGGCATATATTCAGTTATCAGTCATCAGTTATCAGTTATCAGTTATCAGTTATCAGTTATCAGTTATCAGTTATCAGTTATCAGTTATCAGATTTGAGTTCTAAGTGAGCAGTATGTATTAAGCGAGCAGTATTAAATAGTAGTTTCCCACTGTCTTTTTACTGATTACTGTTTACTGATTACTGTTTACTGTTTACTGATCACTGTTTACTGATCACTGATTAAAACCAATCATCATCGTCATCATCCCAGTTATTTTGGGGGGGAACATTGCGGGAACGATTGCCGCCGCTGCGGTTACTTTTACTATTGTTATAACTTTTTTCCTCCGAACGGGGGGGACTTTGCCAATCGCTATCGCGGCCATTGTAGTAATTGTCCTGATTGCGGGGGCGATAACTATCTTGATTAGCCGAATAATTGGGTCGATAATCACTTTGATAACCCGGTGTACTGGGACGATAATCCTGGCGATAACGATCGCGGCGCGGTTCGGAGGGAAGATCATCTTCCTTATCCCCGGTAAAAGTCTTGCGAATAGCACTAAAAAAGCCCTCGTCTTCCTCGTCGTATTGTAGCCGTACCTCGCGATTTAATTCATAGATAACATCCTGTAGATCCGCCTGGGCGCGATCAAGGCGACGGTCATCATTTTTCTCCAAAGCGTCGATAATTTCCGTACTCAAAGACTCAATTTGACGACGATAGGAACGGGTAAACTCATTACCAAAATCGAGAGTAACATCTTTTAAGCGTCGTTGGGCTTGATCCACCAGAGAGCGGGCGCGATTGCGTTTATCGACCTTTTCGCGACGGGTACGATCTGCTTGGGCAAATCGGGCAGCATCGCCGATCATGCGGTTAATTTCCCCTTCGCTGAGGGTAGAAGCGCCTTGAATGGTGACACTTTGCTCCCGTCCGGTCATTTTATCCCTAGCGGTGACTTGTAGAATACCGTTAGCATCCATATCGAGGGACACCTGCACTTGCGGA
Source organism: Microcystis sp. M109S1 (assembly GCF_020247025.1). Classification (NCBI taxonomy): domain Bacteria; kingdom Bacillati; phylum Cyanobacteriota; class Cyanophyceae; order Chroococcales; family Microcystaceae; genus Microcystis; species Microcystis sp. M109S1. The sequence continues at coordinate 4,173 of NZ_JADBRW010000321.1, read as the reverse complement.
ATACCCCGGGGTGCGGGGGGGATACCGGTTAATTTAAAACGTCCCAAGGATTTATTATCGCTGGCCATTTCCCTTTCCCCCTGCAAAACGTGGATTTCCACCACAGTTTGATTATTTTCGGAAGTGGAAAAAAGGTCAGCTCTGCGGACGGGAATAGTGGTATTGCGGGGGATTAACTTTTTCATCACACCGCCGATGGTTTCTAAACCCAAGGATAAAGGGGTAACATCGAGGAGCAGCACGTCTTTGACCTCGCCGCCCAAAATTCCCGCTTGAATAGCCGCCCCGACCGCTACAACCTCATCAGGGTTAACATTTTGATTGGGTTCCCTATCGATAAAACTCCGCACCAAATCCTTAACCACCGGCATCCGCGTGCCGCCGCCCACCAGTACCACTTCGTCTAGTTGGACGGGGGACAAACCGGCATCAGAAAGGGCGCGTTTGAGAGGACGACTGAGACGACTGATTAAATCACCGCATAATTCCTCAAATTGGGCCCGACTCAGGCGAGTTTCGATGTGTTTGGGTCCGTCTTCCGTGGCGATGATAAAGGGCAGATTAATATCGGTGACGCTGACCCCAGACAGTTCTATTTTGGCTTTTTCTGCCGCTTCTGTGAGTCTTTGTAGGGCTTGCCGGTCTTGGCGCAGCTCCACGCCTTCCTGTTCCAAAAACTGATTGGCTAACCAATCGACGATTCTTTTATCGAAATCATTTCCGCCTAATTGGGTGTCGCCACTGGTGGCTTTCACCTCAAAAACGCCGTCACCCACTTCCAAGATAGAAACATCAAAAGTACCGCCTCCCAGGTCAAAAACGAGGATTTTCTTGCTTTCCTGTTCATCGAGACCGTAGGCCAGGGCGGCGGCGGTGGGTTCGTTGAGAATCCGCATCACTTCTAACCCCGCAATTCGGCCCGCATCCCGGGTGGCTTGACGTTGGGAGTCATTAAAATAGGCGGGGACGGTGATTACGGCCCCGGTAACTTCTTCCCCCAGATAACGGCTGGCCTCTTCGGCTAATCGGCGTAAAATTAGGGCGGAAATTTCTTCGGGGGCGAATTCTTTTTGCAGACGGGGGCATTTAATTTTGATATTGCCCATCTCATCCCGGCGGATGGTGTAGGGGACGCGCTTCGATTCGGGGTTTAATTCCGAGTAGCGACGACCTATGTAGCGTTTGACTCCATAGTAGGTGTTTTGGGGATTGAGTACCCCTTGTCGCCGGGCCATTTGACCGACCACTAACTCCCCATCTTTATTAAAACCGATCACAGAAGGGGTGGTTCTCATGCCCTCCGAGTTGGCGATGACCACTGGCTTTCCGCCTTCCATCACGGCGACGACGGAGTTAGTTGTCCCTAGATCAATGCCTACTACTCTACCCATGCTTGTTTTTGTCTCCCCCTAGATTTCGATAACTTCGGGACTTTTACCTTCGATCGATAGTTTAAATCGCTTAATGCTTGTTGACAATATTGTATCGAATTGTCTTAGGTTCTCGCTCTCGCTTCGGGGCGATTGAGGGTGTGATTACCGAAGTGGTCTTTTAGTGATCGCTGGCGATCAGGTTTGGGGGGGGTGAAAATATGGCTAGATTTCCAGATTTTCCCTATCCACTAATTCTGGTGGCGGCTGACAGGAAATAGGGATTGTTCTGCCTGTACTGGGATGATTAAAAACGATTTGATTGGCATGGAGATAATAACCACAATCTCCCGGGACTGCATCCGGTCGCGGTAATCCCCCCAGACCATACAATGGATCACCGATTAAAGGATAGCCAAAAAAGGCCAGATGAATGCGAATTTGATGGGGTCTGCCCGTAAAAATTCTTACTTCTAATAGGGTACTATCGGGATGTTTTTTTAAGACTCGACCATCACTGCGGGCCGATAACCCATCTGTGAGCGCACCGTAAACATGGCCTAAAATGGGATGGGCGATTTTCCCGATCGCTTGATTAATAGTAAAATTATCTGGTATGTCGCCCTGACCCACTAAAGCTCGATATATTTTAGTAATTTTCCCCTCCCGCATCTGTTGACTCAATTTAGCTCTAGCGGGCTTTGATTTAGCCATTAAGACTATGCCCGAAGTGCCGCGACCAAGACGATGAATCGGATAGGGAGTGACATCGGGATAATGCTGATGTACCAAATGGATAAGAGTATGTTCGAGAAATCCACCCCCCGCTAACACCGGTAATCCCGAAGGTTTCGCCACCACTAACACCTCGGCATCCTCGTAGAGTACCTCAAAAAAGAGCGGCACATCCGGTTCTGTCCACGGTGGGCGCTGATAGGTCAATTGCTGCCCGATTTCCAAGACTGTATCGGGGCAAGCGGGACGACCGTTGACTAGAATTGCTGCCGATAAAATGCGATCGAGCCATTCTTCTGGGCTAGAATGGCAATATTTGCCCGTATAGTAAGCTAATAAGCTTAATCCGGCCTGATTTTTGCTAATTTTATCTCGATAAATCCAGCCTTGATTGGGCATTGGGGAAGTGGGGAAGTGGGGAAGTGGGGAAGTGGGGAAGTGGGGGAATTTCCACTAAAACCCTAACACCCCAACACCCTATCTCCTGAATACTGACTTCTCACCCAATGTTCGACAAAGATAAGCAAAAATTATTTATTGACTCCAAAAACTTGAGAATATTTAAATTAACATTCCGCAATATTTACAAATTCTTAAGAATTAATTGAGAAAGATTTTTATTTAACAACGATGTTATGATGGTAACAGCGATTTTGCTGAATTTCACAATGGGTTATTCCGTGCTTTTTTGGGCAGCAACGGTTGAAACCCTTGCCACACCTAGAAGGTAATCCCAATTAAGACAGGTAAATGAGTCAATTTAACCCACAACGATGATCTTTTTTTTGTGTAGTTTTATTGCAAAGAAAAAGTTTTTTTGACAAAAAGCACAAAGTATGTAGGAGTAGTTATGGCAGAGTGGGAAGTGGGGAAGTGGGGAAGTGGGGAAGTGGGGAAGTGGGGAAGTGGGGAAGTGGGGAAGCCGTAAGGCGGATAGGGTAGGGCATACCCGAATCTTGGTTGAAAGACCAAAACGCTTGCAGAGCTATCCACAAGTGGACAACTAGATAGGGTCTGCTGAAAAACTTTTTGCCGCCAACCCTAGATAACAAGTGATATTCTAGTAGGTTCGGATAGGACATAATCTTGTCAGACGTGAGTAGGGGAAACCAGAAAGCGCAGTGATGAGCTTCGAGAATCCCTCCCATGAGCGCTTCGGGGAGTGTCAATTAATTGTATGTCTTTGGTAATTTGTACGGGTTTTCATGATTCTAGATTGACCGAGGATTTTTTAGGACATCTGGGGAGCAAATCGGTCAAATTACGTTCCTATATTATTATTTCGCCTTTTTCTTGCTTAAATGAAGCTTTTTCACCGGGAGAAGCTCTAACCTTGATTGGGTTTAGTGCGGGGGTGGTAAATGCGATCGCTTTAGCTCATTATTGGCAAGCTCAAGGGGCAAAAATTGAAGCTTTAATAGCTCTGGACGGGTGGGGAGTGCCATTAATCGGTAATTTTCCCATTTATCGCCTTAGTCACGATTATTTTACCCATTGGAGTTCCTGTTTATTGGGTAGCGGTCAAGAAAATTTTTATGCAGATCCACCTGTAGATCATCTTAGCCTCTGGTCGTCCCCCGATCGAGTGACCGGTTGGTCTATCAATGGTAATTTTGTCCAACGCACCACAGCGTTAACTTTTTTATTAAATCGGTTAGGCAAGAATCAATTAACTATCTCAAGGTCGCGATTCATCTCCCGTTAGAGCCGCCCTTGCTTAACGGGAGTCCTCTCGCGACCAAAGTGAAACTAACGCGGTAGCGTTTCCACTTTCGAGGAATTTCGCTAGAATACAGAAAGCGGTAAAGCGCGTAAAGTATCACGGAAACCTCCCGCTCCTTTGTACCTCGGAACAAATATCGCCCTTGAAAATGTAATGGTGACGGGTCAAGCAGCATAGAAGCTTAACGGCTAAGGTCAAAATAGCCCACAAATAAAATTCGGAGCCGTCCGCCGCCGGGCAGTCGGTAGATGTTAAACTAAAACGCTTGTGGATTCGGTCTGACGGGTGCATAGTCTTCCGATTGTGTCTAGTTAAGAGGAGTAGAAGCAAGAATCTCCAGTCACG
>NZ_JADBRW010000320.1:0-4685 GCF_020247025.1 Microcystis sp. M109S1 | reverse complement strand
CTTGTTCGGGTGTGGGGTAAAATCGAAACGAATAGGCTTTTTCCATGTCTCACATTTTAGCATATATTTGGTAAATGCGCTAGTATTTAACGGTAAAGCCGTCGTAGAACGACGGGGTTTCAGACCCAAAATTTTCGATGAGAACGAACAAAGGAAATTCTAAATCCTCTCGCCCTTTGCGAGTGCCGAGAGGTCGCCGGGACGACCGCCGCCACACCCCCAAGGTAAACCGGACAGGTCTCTATCAACGCGCGATCCAGCAGTCCTTCCTCAAACTCGACCCGCGCATCGCCGTGCGTAACCCGGTCCTGTTCGTGGTCTGGTTAGGAACGATCGTCACGGTCCTGGTCACGATCGACCCGCATCTATTCGGCACAATCGCCGGGGATAGGGGACAACAACGGCTACTTAACGGCATCATCACCCTCATCCTCTTCTTCACGGTGCTGTTCGCCAACTTCGCCGAGGCGGTCGCCGAGGGACGGGGAAAAGCCCAGGCCGATGCCCTGCGCTCGACCCGCAGCGACACGATGGCCCGGAAAATCCTTGCCGACGGCTCGATCGAGTCGGTCAGTTCCACGGCCTTGGGTCGGGGCGATCGGGTAAAACTGGTGGCCGGGGACGTGATTCCCGCCGACGGGGAAGTGATCGAGGGAATCGGTTCGGTGGATGAATCGGCGATCACCGGAGAATCGGCCCCCGTCCTCAAACAACCCGGAACCGACATCGCCAGTTCCGTCACCGGCGGCACCAGGCTTCTCTCGGACGAGTTGACGGTGCGGATCGCTCAAGATCCCGGCCGGGGTTTTATCGATCGCATGATCTCCCTTGTGGAAGGGGCCGAGCGCACGAAAACCCCCAACGAGATCGCGCTGACGGTACTTCTGGCCGTGTTAACCCAAGTCTTTTTAATTGTCGTCGCCACGATTCCGCCGATCGGGAACTATATCGCCGGTTTCCTGGAAACGAGTCTCGGGCCGGCGGTTGCGGATACCTTTCGGGCCGGTTCCAGTATCGCCATCTTGATCTCCCTCCTCGTCGCCCTCATTCCCACGACGATCGGCGGTTTATTGAGCGCGATCGGCATCGCCGGCATGGATCGTGTGGCTCAGTTTAACGTCATCGCCACCTCTGGGCGCGCCGTGGAAGCCTGCGGCGACGTGAATACCCTCCTTCTCGACAAAACGGGAACGATTACCCTCGGAAACCGACTGGCTGACGAATTTATCCCCGTGAACGGTCATAACCTCGAGGAATTAGCCCGCATCTGTCTAGCGGCCAGCCTTTTCGACGAAACCCCGGAAGGACGCTCGATCGTTGCCTTAGCCCGGAATTTGGGCGCGAACCTCTCCATCGATGGCCAACCCGGCGAGGGAATCGAATTCTCCGCTCGTACCCGCATGAGCGGCACCGATATGGACGGCGAGGAATACCGTAAGGGAGCCGTAGACGCGATTAAAGGTTTCGTCCGTTCCCGCGGTGGTTCCGTTCCCGAGACCCTCGATCAGGCACAGGAAAGGGTTTCCCGTTTGGGGGGAACTCCCCTCGCCGTCTGTCGGGGTAACGATATCTACGGGGTGATCTATCTCAAGGACATCGTGAAACCGGGATTAAAAGAGCGTTTCGACCAATTACGGCGCATGGGTGTGAGAACGATCATGCTCACCGGCGACAACCAGATCACGGCGGCGGTGATCGCGGCGGAGGCGGGGGTGGATGATTTTATCGCCGAGGCCACCCCGGAAGATAAGATCGAGGTGATCCGTCGCGAGCAAGCCAAGGGCAAGTTAGTTGCCATGACGGGAGACGGAACCAACGACGCACCCGCACTGGCCCAGGCTAATGTCGGTGTGGCGATGAACTCCGGAACCCAAGCGGCGAAGGAGGCGGCCAATATGGTGGATCTGGATTCTGACCCGACCAAGCTGATCGATTTAGTCACCATCGGCAAACAGTTATTAATTACCCGCGGCGCCCTGACCACGTTTTCGGTAGCTAACGATATCGCTAAGTATTTCGCTATTATCCCGACGATTTTCGCCGCTGCTGGGATCGGTGCTTTAAATATCATGGGTTTGAAAAGCGCTCAATCGGCGATCGTCTCGGCCCTGATCTACAATGCCCTGATTATCCCTGTTTTGATTCCTCTGGCACTTCAAGGCGTTCAATTTCGCCCCCTTACTGCCGACCAACTATTGCGGCGCAATATCCTTATCTACGGCGTGGGAGGCATGATTGCGCCGTTTATTGCTATTAAGATTATTGATGAGATAATTTCAGCGATCGGGTTGAGGTAATGGGAAAATCTGCAATATTTAAGCCTAGTTTATTCGGATTGAAGCACTCGAATCGGGATTTTAACCAAAAAGAAACATGGGGTAAAAATCAATTTAATTCCTCATTTCCAGCTTCTTTGTGCGCTTACTTAGATTGGAAAGGACTGAAAAATGTATATCTGAAACTCGATGAAAATTTAAAAATTAAACCTGCGGAGTTAAGTACACAAGAGTTATACGGTTTAGCTCCCGATTCCGATAATTTATTTTACGCTTTCGAGAGTCAATTTAGAGGAGGGAGCAAAATGATCACAATCGATTTATTCGCTGGTTGTGGTGGTTTATCTTTAGGTTTCCAGAAAGCGGGGTTTACTATTGTGGCCGCATTTGATAACTGGATACCTGCTATAGATGTCTATAGAAATAACTTTAGTCATCCGATATTTAATGTCGATTTATCTAGAGAATCTAGCCAAGAAATATTTGCTCAATATAATCCTGAGATTATTGTCGGCAGTCCTCCCTGTCAAGACTTTTCCAGTGCGGGTAAGAGAGACGAGGGTTTAGGACGAGCGAATCTAACGCTCACATTCGCTGAAATTGTCACTAGAGTAAGTCCGCAATGGTTTGTTATGGAAAATGTGGACAGAATTGAGAAAAGTAAAATACTCACTCAAGCAAAACAAATTTTAAAAAAACATGGTTATGGTTTAACTGGAAAAGTTATTAATTCTTGTTACTGCGGAGTTCCTCAAACTAGAAAAAGATATTTTCTGATCGGTAAAATGAACGAAGAAGATGATTTTTTAATCGATGAAATCAATGAAAATCTATCAATTCAACCTCTGACTGTATTTGACTATATGGGCAAAGAATTAGACATAGAATACTATTATAGACATCCTAGAAGCTATCAAAGAAGGGCGATATTCAGTATTTATGAACCTAGCCCTACTATTCGAGGAGTAAATCGACCAGTTCCCAAAACCTATCGACAACATCCCGGTGATGCTTGTCATCTCAAGGAAAAACTAAGACCGCTAACAACGAGGGAGCGAAGCTATATTCAAACTTTTCCTAAAGACTTTATTTTTACAGGAACAAAATCTAATCTAGAACAAATGATTGGCAATGCTGTTCCTGTTAATCTGGCCAGATATGTAGGCCAATGTATTCTTAACTATGAATTGAAAAAGGGGAACAAGACAACCTATCGACAACTACAGCTATTTTCTTGATTTACTGGCAAAAACAAATCTCCAAAAACCTCTAATTCTTATGAAAGCATCACCTATAAAATACCGATTTTTCTGGTATATTTTCTTAAATTTCTGTCTGACAATTCTTTTCTCCTCCATCGTTCAAGCTTCTACGGGAAGCACTATCGATAGGACGCAAGCTTCCGCGTTAACCCTTTTAGGATTAGTCGCCTTTGCTTTATTTATCTATCTGTTCTTGGTCATCTTTATACCAGAGAGGTTTTAATTATGAGTTTTGCACGCGAGGCCGGTAGAGCCATCCGTTCTACCCTAGTTCTCTGGGTGATCACTGCGCTGATCTATCCTTTCTCGATGATCGCCATCGGTCAAATTCTTTTTCCCTGGCAAGCGAACGGGAGTTTGATCACCAATAATCAAGGTCAAGTGGTGGGTTCGGCTCTAATTGGGCAACCTTTCACCAGCGATCGCTATTTCAATAGTCGTCCAAGTACCACCGCCTACAGTACGGCCGATCCGAAAAACGATCCTAACAAAGTCCTGCAAACCGGAATTTCGGGAGCGAGTAACCTAGCTCCCAGTAACCCCGTGTTGATCGATCGAATTAAAGGAAAACCCGATCCCGATCCGGCAAAAGCTATAGAGGGGGAGATTCCCCGATTAGAGAAAGCGGGAATTAAACCCACCGCGGATCTGGTATATACCTCCGGCTCCAGTCTCGATCCCCATATCACCCCAGAGGCTGCCAGAGCGCAGATCGAGCGGGTGGCGCGGGTGCGGGGATTACCGCCAAATCAAGTGGAGATCCTCGTTACCAAAAACACCGATGATCGCTTTCTCGGCATTTTCGGCGAACCGGGGGTTAACCTGCTGAAACTGAATTTGGCTCTAGATGCGATCGCAAATACCCAATAGGGTTTCTGATACTCAATCCTGTTTAAAAGGTATAGGAAAGTGGCAAGTGGGAAGAGAGAGTTTGCCTTTAAAAATCCCAACTTAGTAGATTTACAAACATGGGATGCAGCCGCTAAAAAACTAACTGGGAGAGGATTTTTTACCGAAATTTTGGGTTAAAGCCCCGTCCTTTTAGGACGGCTTTTTAAACTATAGCTTGTTAACTTAACTTTTATTGTGCTATACTGATTTTGTCTAAGTACCCCCTGCGTAAAATGTTTGTCTTAGAGTTTAAAGT
>NZ_JADBRW010000032.1:0-17309 GCF_020247025.1 Microcystis sp. M109S1 | reverse complement strand
CTGACTCGGAGACTCCTGACTCCTAACCCCACCAACAAACTTTTTGCTGCAAACCCTAAATGCTGACGGCTAAAAAGCTTATCAAGATTGCAGAGAAGCAGCATTTATTCAGAGTAAATCTTTCAGTCCTATGGTGATATAATTTTGATTTTGATTGGGATTTTTGATAAACCTAACGACGATTTTATCTCGTTCTTCTAATAGGGTTTCTAGGGTTAATAAATCTGATTCTGTAGATTGAGAGAGAATTTTATACAAGGTACTCTCGCTCAAATTATAGTCTCGATCATTTTGTTTGGCAATATCACTATCTTTAATTTCGTTGCGATTATAAAAAATAATTCCTCTGAAATGCACAAATATTTCTGTATCTTGATAGTTTTTCTGGGGATTAGCATGATTATTGAGAGTCAGAAGCATATAGATTCTATTCATCCCGCTTTGAAATTTACCAGCAATCTGCTTTAATGTGCTTTCTTTGTCTTTTTTTGCCTGTAGGGATGCTTTAAGTTCAATTAAACAAATTTGCAGATGATAATTGAGAATTTTACCAGCATCATTGACTTTTCTCTGTAAAACTAATATAGCTTTTTCAGGGGTTTTGCCGGAAGCAGAGATACCGGGTAACTCTTTTTCTAAATTGATAACCCAGATTTTATCTACTTCTGTAGATATATTTTTGTCATTTTTAGACGATAACTGTAAGTGATTGATAACTACTTTCTTTAACTCGCTCTTATTTGTTTCTGGAATTTCAATACACGCATCCTGACTAAGGGATATTTCTTGAATAAAATCCCATTTTTCTAAAGCTTGGTGAAACTCTTGTCTAAGGGAAAATATTTCTTTTTTTGAGTTAGACTTACTCATTCTCTGCTAAATAGATATGGTTGGTTAAAATTTCTCCAGATTTCTGCACAGAGTTGATAACTTCTTTAAAGTTACGAAAATAAACACCATATTGACTGGTTCCATAATCAATAATTTTATCACCCGTGAAAAAGTAAACCCCTAAGTCTTCTTTAGCAATTGAAATTTCTGGATTTAAATTTTTTAATTGATTATCTTCAATAATTTTTGTGACATCAACTTCATAACTTTTTAAGGTATGAAGATAAACATAATTGTTGAGAATATCGGTTAAAATCGGGCTATGGGTGGTGATCAAAACTCGATTGTCATGCTCGGTGACAAATTGAACTAAAATATCCATTAAGCGAATTTGATTTTCGGGATGTAAATTAACTTCTGGTTCATCTATCATTAAGAAGTTATGTTTTTCCTTTGCCCAATATTTGAGATAAAGATACAAGAGAGTCAACTGATTGACTGAAGATGAAGCTAGATACATGGGTAAATCTTTGCTTTCATCGAATTTAAAAGAAAATTGAATAGGTGCGATCGATTCTAGACTAGAAATCGTGATTTCTCCTCCCATTAATCCGCTCATCTTTTCAATCAGAGAATTATAAACTGAATTAATTTTTTTCTTGGTATTGAGAGAATAAAGCGATTCAATCACCTTATTCATTGGTTCAGTATAAGACCTTTTGGGTAATTGTTCTTGAAGACGTTTGAATATATCTTTATTAGTATCAACATCATCATCAATATTTTCTATTAATTCTTGCAACCGACGATTATACTCACTTCTTTTATTTCTCTCTATCTCATAAATGTACTGGTAGAAAACAGGAAAAAAGCTCCGACTGGCAGGAATAAAAAAGGGAACTTCTTTCTGAGATAAAAGCAATGATCTAATTATTGAATAAATGATTAGATCATAAAGCCTATTTCTTTTAGTCATCTGACTAGGTTCAAAAAATTTTTCTGAAGTTTCATCTAGTATACCATGAACTATAGTTTTATCTTCAATATGTATAGATAAGTTTTTCTCTTTTTTACTAATAACTATATATTCTAAAGGGTTTTTATTGGTTAAATAATTAATTCTAAATCCCTTGCCCTCTAGTTCATAAATACGCGCTTTAAAAACTAACTTTATCGATTTAGTGATTGTTGCTTCTAAATTTCTATCAATATTATAGGTACTAATAACTTCTTTTTCAATAAAATGACTAAATTTAGCGAGAATCTCATCGATAAATTCTTGATTAATCGTAATTCTCTTAATTGGGTCTTCAGCGTCAATATGTAAAGAATCAATTTCGGTATTTTCAGAAAACTTGCTGATATTATCATCATTAAAAATCGTCCATAAAAGCTGAGAAACTAGGGTTTTGCCACTATTATTGTAGCCAATAAAAGTGTAAAACTTCTTAGTTAAATCTATAGCTTGATTATTATTTCTAATTGATCCCAAATTCTTGATCAGTAGTTCCATATTATTTTTACCAATCACACCGAGAGAATAACTAATTTTTTAAAGGTGGACAAAATGCCCACCTTAGAAACTATTGCAAACTGGTAGTTAATTGACTTTTAGCGGTGGTTAAAGCTTCGCTTAGCTTACTTGCATCCCGTCCCCCAGCCTGTGCTAAATTGGGACGACCACCACCACCACCAGCGCAGATTTTAGCGATCGCACCGATAAATTTACCCGCTTGTAAACCCTTATCTTTAATTACCCGGGGACTAAAAGCGGCCACTAAACTCACTTTATCAGCTTCGGGAGTCGAGGCCAAAACCACTGCCCCTTCCCCTAATTTTTGCTGTAATCTTTCGGCTGCAGCCATCAAAGCGTTAGCATCAATATCGCCCAAAGAAGCGACTAATAGCTTAAATTCGCCGATAGATTCGGCTTGAGATAGCAAAGCATCCGATTTATTTAGGGCCAACTCCTGTTTAACCGCTTCTAACTGCTTTTGTGTCCCCTTTAACTCTGATTGTAGGGTCGTAATGCGATCGGGAATTTCCAGAGGTTTGACCTTAAAGCGATCGCACAAATCCCGCACCACCTGATCCCGTTCATTCAGGTATGCTAACACGGCAGGGCCGGCCACCGCTTCGATGCGACGAATTCCCGCAGCGATTCCCGTCTCGGAGATGATTTTAAATAAACCGATCTCGGCGGTATTTTTAACGTGAGTTCCCCCGCATAATTCCATAGAAACGCTAGGAATATCGATGACTCGCACTTCTGAGCCGTATTTCTCGCCAAACATGGCAATAGCTCCCTTCTGCTTCGCTTCTTCCAATCCCATCACCGCTATCTCGGTGTCATGCGCTTCGGCAATCCAAGTGTTAATCTGTTCTTCCACCTGTTGCAATTCAGCGCTAGTCAGGGGACGAGGACAGTTAAAATCAAAACGGAGGCGATCGAAATTGACGAGGGAACCTGCTTGGGAAATCCCCCCATCGACAAGCTTTTTCAAGGCCGATTGTAGCAGATGGGTGGCGGTATGATTAGCTTGGGCGCGACGACGACAGGAACGGTCAATCTGAGCATTAATTGTATCGCCAGTGGTGACAATTCCCCGCTCAATCCGACCAAAATGGATAAAAATCCCCGATTCTTTCTGCACATCTTCAACGCGGATAAGCAGATTATCGCCGGTTAAATAACCCTTGTCACCGATTTGTCCACCCGATTCGGCATAAAAAGTGGTTTTATCGAGAACTACCTGCACCTCAGTGCCTGATGCGGCCGATTCCACCGTTTTACCGGCGACCAAAACTGCCGTTACTGTTGCGGTTGCTTGCAAATCCGTATAACCGAGAAATTCCGTCGGGTGAATATGTTCCGCCAGCTTATCTAAACTACCCTGTACCGTCAAATCTATGGTTTCGTGGGCGGCTTTTGATCTTTGCTGCTGTTTTTTCATTTCCTGCTCGAAACCCGCCGTATCGACGCTTAAACCCTGCTCCTCGGCGATTTCTTGAGTGAGTTCGAGGGGGAAGCCATAGGTATCATAAAGGGTAAAGGCATCGACTCCCGAAATCTGGCTTTTTTCTTTTTCTAGAATCGATTCGAGCAGTTTCTCGCCTCTTTCTAGGGTTTCTAAAAATCTCGCTTCCTCTCGCTCTAATTCTGCCTTGATCACCGTTTCTCGTTCCCGAACATTGCCATAGACGGACTCGGAAAGAGCGATCGCAACTTCCGCCACTTTGCTGATAAATTGACCTTCAATACCGATTAAACGACCGTGCCGTACTACTCTCCGAATCAGACGACGCAGGACGTAACCTCTGTCAGTATTCGATGCTGAGATACCATCCGCTATCATGTGTACTACCGAGCGCACATGATCGCCGATGACTTTTAGGGAAACTTTCGTTTTTTCGTCCGCTTTCTGGTAGTCTATGGCTGCTAACCGGGCCGCTTCGGCGACAATCGGGAAAATTAGGTCAGTTTCGTAGTTATTGGCGACTTTTTGCAGGATTTGCGCCATCCGTTCCAAACCCATCCCCGTATCGATATTTTTATTCGCTAGGGGTGTTAGATTGCCGTCCGCGTCGCGGTTATACTGCATAAAGACGAGGTTATAAAACTCGATAAAACGGCTATCATCCTCTAAATCGATGGTTTTATCCCCTAATTCTGGGTGAAAATCGTAGTAAATTTCCGAACATGGACCACAGGGACCGGTGGGACCCGATACCCAAAAGTTATCCTCTTCGCCCATTTTTTGGATACGATGGGCAGGAATACCGATTTTATCGCGCCAGATAGTGAAAGCTTCCTCATCCTCCCTAAAGACACTAACGACTAATCTTTCGGGGGGAAGGTTAAAAACTTCTGTGGACAATTCCCAGGCCCAGGCGATCGCTTGTTCTTTAAAATAATCACCAAAGCTAAAATTGCCCAACATCTCAAAAAAAGTATGATGTCTGGCAGTCCGACCGACATTTTCGATATCGTTGGTGCGAATACATTTTTGGGAAGTGGTAGCGCGGGGAAATTCTGGGGTCTTTTGTCCTAAGAAAATCGGCTTAAAAGGGAGCATTCCCGCAATAGTCAGCAAAACGGTGGGGTCTTCTGGGACTAGAGAGGCACTAGGGAGAATTTTATGGTTTCTGGCCGCAAAAAAGTCTAAAAATCGCTGGCGAATCTCGCTTCCGCTTAGGTGGTTACTCATAGAAGATGTCAGTTAGTCAGAAAATGCCTATTTTATCCATTGTGGCATTTTTGCGTTTTAACTCTCCACCTTTACTCTCGCGCCGCTTGTCGGACTTGTTCTAAGTCTAAATCCAAAGCTTGAGCGATTTGTTCCACACTTAAACCCAAAGCAAGCAAACGGGGAATAGATTCCAGTTTAGCCTCTAGTTTTCCTCGCTCTAGTCCTCGCTCTAGTCCTTGTTCGAGTCCTTCCCGTTTAGTTGCTTCCTTCCATTCCTGATAGGTTTGAGATAAAGTCATAAACACCTCTCTATCCTCAGTTTCTAGGATGTTATTTATTTCCATACTAACCCGCCAACTAATTAATAATTCCAGTACATTTTCCCGGAAAGCATTACCTTGAGGTAATTCTAACAATTCTCGCACCGCTTGGTCTTGAGTTTTTCCCCGTCCCAATAATCTTAACCAGAGAGTCTCAGCAGTCACAGGCAATTGATTAATAGCGATAATTGCCGTGCGATAAAGCAAGGGAAGAAAATAGACTCCTTCTGGCCAATCTGGGTCTAATTTTGCCCCAAGACTCTCTAAAAGAGCCAGACTAGCGGAAGGGGATAAAATCCACAAACGAGGGGCATTATCTTCATTGTAGCTCTGATTTTCTCGTTTAGCTTGTCTTTGCAGTTCGGCTAAAATCGTCAAAAGTTTCGCTAAACAATTACGAATCTCGCTCCGGTTGGGAGGATTGCGATAGGGTTCAATTAAGACAGTATTAAGGACAATTCTGCCTAATAATCCCAGATAATTGCGGTTTGGTTCGGGATTGGGGGAAAAAAATAAATCTATCTGTCGGGTTTCGTCGCTGACTTCTTTACTGATTTCGACGGTTCCCAAGGGAGAAAGTAATTGTTCAAGGTAATTTTTGGCAAATTGGTCATGGGGGGCTCTTCTGGTTTCTGTGTGGAAACGAGGTCTATACTGATAGAATATCCGCAAAATAGTCCTAAAAGTCTTGTCCAATAAGCACTTCAGGATTCCATAAGCAAAAATTATCACACAAAGTCGAGGAGAGCCCATGGGGTTTCATGGACTGAGCAGTTAATCGATAATTTTCAATTGTATAGTTATTAAAAAAGTGGGTTTAAATAACCCACTTCTCAAGTGATGATTGGTAGTTTTTGGGATCGGAATTTTCAAACTGTGCCAGAAACTATGAGCAGCCATGGCAATTATTCTCCTTGTCAATAGTCAGCAATTGCAAGATTATACTACCTCTTCGAGAAAATCATAAATTTTGTCTAATTGTTCCAAGGTCACTAAACCGTACTGCCAGAGAATCATCGGTAAATGAATTTTATCAGATTGGATCGAGCGCTCGGCCATAGCGATCGATTCTTGGGGAAGGGACAATTCCTCTTGTAGAAATTGTCGGAATTGGGAATAGGCAATCGTGGACATAGGGGGATTTTTTTCCTCAATAGTATAGTATATCTCGTGATTTTAACAAAACACTACCTGATCGGTTTCAAGGACAGTTAGTCTCGCGACCGTTTTTTCTGTATCTAAGCTATCTCGATGATAGAGAGCGCTTTCCTAAAAATCGCTGGCTCTCTTAAGATAGTCCCGTTAGATCGAGCAGAATTTTGTCTCTGTTTAATCTATAGCAAGGGTAAAGATTATTCAATCTATGACTTGATAGACTATAAAAATCTTAATCGATATGGTTAGATTTTAAACAGTATAAATGCGTAATAGCTTCTAAAAGCCATACTTATATTTCCAGACAAGGAACACCTTCTATAAGAAAGTTAACACCATTTTCAAAAATCAAGGTCTTGAGATAGACTCAATCTTAATTTTATCTCCTTCTTTCACTCCTAATTCTTTCGCTCGACCCCCAGCTAGTTCGATTACTTGATTAATCATGGTGTTTGGCCCATAGACAGGACAAGGATCCACAGCACAAGGGGGGACATTCAGCAAAACTGCTTTTACTATACCATCTTTTAGAAAAATCATGTCTAGAGGAATCGAGACATTTTTCATCCAAAACCCTGCCATCAGAGGTTGTGCAAAGGGAAATAGCATACCGCGATTTTTCTCCAAAGACGAGCGATACATTAAACCCTTGGCCTGTTGTTCCGGGGTTTGAGCCACTTCTAACTCAATCATCTCACCATTAATATTTGCTTTGGCCGTGATCGGTAATATTTGCCCTTGATTCTCAGTCGTAATCTGAGCGCTCGAACTATTATTACCATTGAGATTAGTCGATTGACAACTCAGCAGCAACAAACCTAAAAATAATATTAACTTGATCTTGAGCATAAATGATTTTTTACCAGTCATCACCAATAGTTATCAATACTTAATTTTTCTAGTATAAGTGGAGAATTAAGCAGATAAAACGTTAACACAAAGTAGCGACGACAAATATAAAGATATTATTAAAAATATCTAGCATGGGGTTGAGCATCCTTCCTTGAGGAGAGGGGCAGGATTGCTAGAACGTATATACTAGGAAAATTCTCAAAGTTATTTGCCGATTTTCCCCCTCAATTTTGCCCTAATCTGGCTGCAGTCGATCGCCTTCGTAGGTTAAAATACCATTGATCTGTTGATCGATTATTGTAGGCTCAGGAGCAATCACCATGACCGCAGAAAGTATGTTATTTAATGGGGCGATCGTGGCGATCGTTCTCGTCCTCGTCGGATTAGCTTGGGGTTTTCTCCTCCTCAAAATCCAAGGTGGAGAAGCGGAATAGCTTGTTTTTCGGTTCATGGTTACTTTATTAGTAGTCATGAACTAATTTTTTCCCCTCAAAAGTAATTAAGAAAAAATCAATAACTAAAATTTTATAGCTATACCTATGACCACTCCCACGATCGAGTTTTTTGTTGGTTTATCAGAAGAATTAAGCGGTGTTAGTCTCCGCAAAAATAAAAGTACCGGGATTCGCAATGTCCTGATGACTTTTAAAACCCTGAAAGCGATCGAACGTTTCCAAAGTTTCACCACCCGCACCTACGGCGATCTCCGTCTCACCGATGAGGAAGGAGTGATTATAGTTATTCCCAACTCAACCAAGTTTATTTTTGGAGGAGATGAAGGGGATGAAATTCAACGGGTAGAATGTGGTTTTGAAATCACCGATGAACACTGGGAGCGTTTTATGCGCTTTATGAATCGTTATGCGGCAGCCAACGGGATGGGGTATCAGGATAAGTGAGAAGTGAGAAGTGGGGTGGTCACTGCGTGCGCGTTGCGGGGGGTGATGGGGTGATGGGGAGTGGGGAGTGGGGAGAATAAATAAAAATAATCTCCTGACTCCTGACTCCTGACTCCTGACTCCTGATAGTTAAAAACGAGCTAAAATAAGGATAAATTTAGTCAAGAAACCATGAAAATAGCGATTACTGGGGCGACGGGATTTGTGGGTAGTCGATTGGTGGTCAAACTCTATGATCGCGACGATGACATCCTAATTTTGACTCGCAATCCCGATAAAGCCAGGAGAATTTACCCAAAGTCAATCTATCCTAAGATAGAGATTATTCCCTATATCGCCACAGAATCGGGGGATTGGCAAAAAGAGATTTCCGGATGTGACGCGGTGATTAATCTAGCGGGAGAACCGATTTCGGAACGCTGGACCGGTGAAGCAAAACAGGCAATCGTCGCTAGTCGGGAAATCGGCACCGAGAAAATTGTCGAGGCGATCTCGCGTAGCGAGCGCGTTGCGACCGCACTGGCCGACCAGAAACCGAAAGTTTTAATTAACTCCTCGGCGATCGGTTACTATGGAACCAGTGAAACCGCTAGTTTTGACGAAAATAGCCCTCCCGGTGACGATTTTCTGGCAGATGTCTGTAAAAAGTGGGAAACAGCCGCCCAAAAAGTTAAAGATTACGGCACTCGTTTAGTCATTCTTCGCACGGGTATTGTTTTAGGCAATGGGGGTGCTTTAGGGAAAATGATCCCACCCTTCAAACTATTTGCCGGCGGACCGATTGGCAGCGGTCGTCAGTGGTTTTCTTGGATTCATCGGGATGATTTAATTAATTTAATTATCTATTGTCTCGATCGCCCAGAAATTAGCGGTACTTTCAACGCTACTGCACCCAATCCCGTCCGGATGAAAGAATTCTGTCAGATTTTAGGGGAAGTAATGAATCGTCCTTCTTGGTTGCCAGTGCCAGATTTTGCCCTCGAAATTCTCTTGGGAGAAGGAGCAAAAATCGTCTTAGAAGGTCAAGAAGTGCTGCCAAAAGCCACTCAAGCGATCGGTTTTGACTATCGTTATCCTAATCTAGAAGCGGCCTTAGAGGAAATCGTCCCGAAAATGTAGAAAGCTGATAAGCTAAACGGCTTTTACTTCGGATCACCGATATAGACTCCAAAAGGGTTATAGCTATTGGATCATGCAGGTTAAGCGCCGTTTAGCTTATACCCGAGGCCAAATGCTCTCAATCTATTTTTCACTCCAGACGGGATGGGAGAATAAAGAGGCAGCCACTCTCACCCCGCGCAGTTGATTTAACAGGGGTAAATGACCCACGGGAGCGCTTAAATCCCAGATAAATTCTTGGGGGTATTTTGTCCAATTATTGCCATTTTTCCAACCAATTTTCGGCCAGAGTTTCGGGAAATCTTGTCCCACACCGAGCCATAATTTGCGCTGTACCGACCAACCGAATTTTCCTTCCGAATGAACTAACCAAAGATGATCAATAGTCTGAATATCTACACCGGGAAAAGCTTCTACTTCCGTAAAATAGACCCATTTCCTCTGTATTGCTCCTTCTCCTGCTAATTCACAGAGTTTTTGACGGGTGAGACTATCGGCAGTTTGAAAATCCTGTTTAGCCAATAATTCCTGTAAAAGTCGATAATCGATACCTTTAGCACTATCGAGGGGAACAACACCCGTGGGGAAATAATTAGCTAAAAATTCCTGGCTCTGAGCGCTATTATCTTGGTATAGCAATTGATAAGCCTTACCTGTCACCAGATTAACAGGAGTCGGGCGCATGGCCAATAAAAAATCTCTTAATACAGTTAGGCCAGCTTCTCCGACCCCCACTAATTGTGTCAGAATCTGTAATTGATTTTTCGGCGACTCGGTGGCTAATTGACTCATCTTACGGGTAATATCCTCGCTTTGTTCTTCTACTAACACGCCATTCTGGTCAGTCATATCATCACTTTTAAGACCACTCCTTCAATACTATTACCACTATTTCGGGGTCGCTGCTCGATTTTTTCCTGACAAAAAAGGGATTTTAAGCGGGTGGTTGATCGTACACTGAAAGAGAGAACTATTTTGGCTATCTAGATCACCAACGGTCAAAATTCCCTTGACTGAATCGGTGATGGGCAGAGATTGTCACAAAAATTATCGATTTCTTGACAAAAAACACCGATCATGCTATCAACTGAACCTAAAATCAGCAATTCCGGACAAAAATATTTAGCCTATCAAGAGTGTCTATCTCCGAATCAAACCCTGTTCCCCCTGACAGCCAAGGTTAATAACCGCGATTGTCTAGAAATCGGTGGTTGCGATGTCACAACTCTAGTGGAACGTTTCGGTTCACCCTTGTATATTGTCGATGAAGTCACCCTCCGCACAGCCTGTCGTCAATACCTGCAAGGTTTCCAGACTCATTATCCCGGAGAATCTAGGGTAATTTATGCCTCGAAAGCGTGGAATTGCCTAGCTGTATCGGCCGTAGTCGCTAGGGAGGGATTAGGTTTTGATGTGGTGTCGGCCGGAGAAATTCACACGGTGTTAACCGCTTTAGACCAGATCAATAAAACCGATGTGCCGATCTACTTTCATGGTAATAACAAATCGATCGCCGAGTTAGAATATGCGATCGAGCATAACTGCATTATTATCGTTGATAACTGGCTAGAGTTAGAAAATCTGGTTAAATTAGGCGAAAATCGTCCTAATACCCCTATTCCGATCCTGTTGCGTTTAACCCCCGGTATCGAGTGCCACACCCACGAATATATTCGCACGGGTCACTTAGACAGTAAATTTGGTTTTGACCCCCATCAAATCGAAGCGGTATTTGACTATGTTTTAGCTCATCCGGTGCTGAATTGTCTAGGTTTACACGCTCACATCGGTTCCCAGATTTTTGAACGTCAACCCCACCAAGACTTAGCCGCTGTGTTGGCAGATTGGTTTAAATTAGGATTAGAACGGGGTTTACCCCTAGAGCAATTAAATGTGGGTGGTGGTTTAGGGATTCGCTACGTCGAAAGTGATGACCCCCCAAGTATCGAGGAATGGGTGCAAGCGGTGTCCTTAGCAGTGGCCAAAGCTTGTCAGGAAAGAGGTATCGCTTATCCGCTGCTCATTGCCGAACCAGGACGCTCTCTGATTGCCACCGCTTGCGTAACGGCCTATACAGTGGGTAATCGCAAAGAAATCCCTGAAATCCGCACCTATATCGCCGTCGATGGCGGAATGTCCGATAATCCCCGACCGATTACCTATCAATCGGTTTACCGGGCCGTGGTCGCTAATAAAATGAGTCAAGAATGTCAGGAAGTGGTGACAATAGCTGGAAAACATTGTGAATCTGGCGATATTCTAATTAAGGATATTACGCTACCGAAAACCAACCCGGGAGATATTGTAGTGGTTTTAGCCACGGGAGCCTATAACTACAGCATGGCTTCTAATTACAACCGCTTACCCCGTCCGGCGGCGGTAATTGTCCAAAATGGAGAAGCTAATCTGATCCTTGAACGGGAAAATCTGGCGGATTTGCTGCGTCAAGACCGCTTACCCAATCGACTCTCCTTGATATAAACCTCATCGCTATCGTCCCCCATGTCGGGTTTTTTTCTGGACCCTCGCCGGTTATTGTCCTGGATTCTCAGCCATGGTCTGTCAGTCCTAGACTTTGGGTTAGTTCTCCTCCTTACCTATATGCTGCTGCTAATTATCGGCGAGCGGCGTACCTTTTGGATGGTGCGAGGACTAATCTACTTAATGCTGGCCTCGGTGATTAGCGATGCCCTAGGATTGCGCTTGCTGGGGTTAGTCCTAGAAAAATTGATTTTGGGGGCAGCAGTGGCGATTGCTGTGATTTTTCAGTCGGAATTCCGCCGTTTTTTAGAATTATTGGGCAAAGGTCAAGTGGGGGAATTATTTAAAAAAAGTTCCCCCACTCCCAAGACCGATAATGTCATTGATGAGTTAGTGGACGCAGTAAAGGATCTATCTCAAAATCGCACCGGCGCGCTGATGGTATTAGAAACCAGTGGCAATCTCGACACCAAGGTGTTTGTCAATCCGGGGGTGACGCTCAATGGCCAAGTATCTAAGGAATTAATTCAAACTATTTTTCAGACTAAAACTTTACTGCACGATGGGGCCGTATTTATTCGGGGCGATCGAGTGGTGGCCGCTGGTGTTATTCTACCCTTATCGGAGCGCAGTACCTCTAGGCAATTAGGCACCCGTCATCGGGCGGCCATGGGCATTACCGAAAGGCTAGATAATTGTATCTGTATTGTGGTTTCTGAGGAAACTGGCTCGATTTCCCTCGCGTCGGGGGGTAATTTGGATCGGCCCTTAACCAGTAGTAAACTAAAAGAGCTTCTCGAAGCGAAGTTTTCTCCGTCGGGAGAGGGGGAAGTGGTCGCACCGAGTTGGGGACGTTTAGGGCGTACAATTGGCTTAAAAGGTCGTCTAATCTTAGAAAAATTCTCCCGTTCGCCCAGCGCAACCCCCAAAGATAGAAAATGACTCTTAAACCGAGCTTGTCACCAGAATTACCTACGGATTTAGATAAAAACCGTTTGCCTCAGCACGTCGCAGTGATTATGGATGGGAACGGTCGTTGGGCGAAAAGTCGTGGTTTACCGCGGATTATGGGCCATCAACGGGGAGTAGATGCACTAAAAGACTTGCTGCGCTGTTGTCGTGACTGGGGGATTCCCGCTTTAACTGCTTATGCTTTTTCTACAGAAAATTGGGGTCGTCCCCTGGAAGAAGTCGAGTTTTTAATGACTCTATTCGAGCGGGTTTTGCGGCGCGAATTAGAAGAAATGATGCAGCAAAATGTCAAAATTCGCTTTATTGGTAATTTATCAGTCTTGCCAGAGTCTTTAAGACGGGAAATTGCTAAATCTCACGCAGAAACTAGCAAAAATTCCGGTATTCAATTTACGGTGGCTACTAATTATGGTGGCCGAGAGGAGATCGTACAAGCTTGTCAGGCGATCGCTCGTCAGGTGCAACAGGGTTTAGTCTCCCCGGAAGCGATCGATGAATCTCTCTTTGAACAGTATCTTTATACTGCTGGGATCCCTAACCCAGACCTGTTAATTCGCAGTAGTGGGGAAATGCGAATTAGTAATTTTTTACTCTGGCAAATGGCCTACGCGGAAATCTACGTTACTGACACCCTCTGGCCCGATTTCGATCGAGTGCAATTTCACCACGCTTTAAAAGATTATCAGGGTCGTCATCGTCGTTTTGGCAAATTATAAGGGCTGCAGCCCAAATTGCTCGAAATAGCCACTGTGGAGCATTTAAAGGACAATTTTTGCTCTTTACAAGAGATTTGATCACTTTTAATTTTAACTTACTCCCCGGGGCAACGGTTAAACCAGGACGAGAGGGCCGTTTGTCAAGTTCTCGATTTCCCCAATACGGTAATCCGTAAATCGACTGGAGCTAGACTTTTCCCCGGCTAAAATAAAATAGGGGAGAGAATAACTATCGACGATAAGCAGTTTTAAGATTATGGGATTCTTTGACTCAGAAGTGGTTCAACAGGAAGCTAGACAGCTATTTGAAGATTACCAGTCCCTCACACAACTAGGCAGCGAGTACGGGAAATTCGATCGAGAGGGTAAAATAATCTTTATCGATAGGATGGAGGAGTTAATGGAACGCTACAAGATATTTATGAAGCGTTTTGAGTTATCTGAGGATTTTTCCGCCCAAATGACCGTAGAACAGCTAAAAACCCAATTAGGTCAATTTGGTATGACTCCCCAAATGATGTTCGACCAAATGCAGCAAACCCTTGAACGGATGAAGGCAGAGATTCGCTAAAATTGCCGATATTTATCGGGTATTGGCCGCTTTTTACCCGATAATGGCTCTCTCCAGTTTATCGCTCGGAAATTTTGGTTGTCTGCGGTTTTTTGAGAACAATAATTTTAAGTAGGTTTGCTGAATAAATCTAAAAACCTTGTCGGATAACACTTTTGGACTTTTTTGACATCAAAAAGTGCCAGCAATTGCAGTGATCCAGGGGAAAATTTTAGGTACTTTTTCCCTGAAAATCGGTCAAAATCCACTTCCCCTACAGGTTTTGGTAAGCTTTGAGGGGGGCAGTTTTGACGCTTTCGGAAGCGAGGGGAAAGGTACTTAATATATGCTGAAATTCTATCTCATTTAATTCATATAAGTGGGCTACTATTGCATCTAGTTTAGCCCTAATTTTTGCCCTTTCTGTCTCCTCTGTTACTCCATTTTTATGGGAACCTATTCCCACTTCTTTCGCTAATTCGTCAAATTCCTCGCTTACACAAATCAATTTCGATGCCTTTTCTACTATTTCCTCAAAGTATCTATCTCCCTCTTTTAATCGGGGAATAGGTAGCTGATATATGTAGAACATACTGATATTAGCAGATACTTTTTGTCTGAGCATCCAATCAATTAAAAAGCTGTTTAAAACAGTCAAAATAAAAATTTTGAATGCTTGGTTATCTTGAAAATTATTTTGCTTATACTCACTTATAAACAAAGAATGTCCGCAAAAAACTGATTTAGGTATCAGACTAGAAATTAAAGAGCGTTCGTTTGTACTTGATGAAACTGACCGAAATCCTAAACGATAAGTTTGATAGTCTAATATTTGACCTTTATCGACTTCACCGCGTTTTAATAAAGCTTGTCTTGCTTCTTTTTCATCTAACCAGTATTTCGGTAAAGCATACTGATGGGTGAATTGATGAATCATTTTTCCTTCGTAGAGAGGTAATCTTCCCTTTGCGGGTTCAGTTTTAAACAAATAACTATCATCAGTCATGTGAAATTCGCGAGTTAACTTGAGATTCCATGTATCGGGAAGGGTTTCTCCTAGCAGAGGAAAACGAGACATTTTTTCGGCAATCTGAATATCTATATCCTGTTTAAATTCCATTACCGAGAGGGAATCGGGGGATAGTTTGCGGATTAAATCGACGCTAATTACTAAACTGTCTTTATGGGGAAAACGTTGTAATTCCTCAACATCGTGACGCATAAACTCCACAGGAAAGGAAAGAGTTTGTTTATTTTTCTCGAAGGAGAGGATAACAAATTTAAAGCGACTATCTACACCCTCAAAAATTGTTTTACGATTTTCAAAACAAAATAATCCTGTCACCTTTGTTTGAGAAAATAACATTTCTCGCAGTTTTTTAGACCCTAAATCGGTATAAATTCCACTGGGAATAACCATTCCACATTCACCTTGGGGATGGAGGAGATTAAAACATTGTTCAACAAAAAGCTTATAGAGATTAATATCCGTCCCTTGCTTTTTACCATTCACAATAGAGATTTGATTTTTGTATTGTTCCGAGGAACGAAAATAGAGACTAACGTGGGGGTATTGACTTTGATAATCTAACCATGCTTGAGCAATTTCGGGATTAGTTAACAGTTTTTTCTGTTCCTTTTCAAACGTCTTGATGTCCATCTTATTTTTAGTCACCAAGTCGCTATGCTGAGAAAAAAATTCCTTCGCTTGGGGTTTAAAGACTTCCCAGGGGGGATTAGTGATAATCACATCAAAACCACCCTTTTCCGTAATCAGTTTATCGAAGTGATAACCCCAGTGGAAGGGTTTCAGGGACTGCATATCAGAAAGAGTTAATAAACGTTTCTTTGCTTTTCCCGTTAATTGTGCGGATTCGTACTTAATTGACAACTTACCGCTAAACTCATCTAAGAGAATTTGGTTTAATTTCTGCACCGATTCGCGGTTGACATCCTCGATGTGATTGCGTAACATCTGGAGACGGTTTTCTTGGGGGGTTCCCTGTACTTCTCCCAACTGGAAAGCGTGTTCCTTGTATAATTCAATACTGCGATTTTTTTCTGCGAGAATTGCCTGATAATTTTGCGCGGTGAGAGATTGTAGGATATTTTCCTCTCCCATGAGATTAAAACTTTTTTCGTCCACGCGAATCAATCCGATGAGGGAATTTCCCGACATGATATTAAAATCAATATTCGGTAGGGGTTCCAATTCTGTCAACGATTGCGCGGCAGCAACTAAAGCAAGAAATAAACGCAGTTTTGCGATTTCTGTCGCTTCCTCCATGATATCGACACCGTAGAGGTTATCGGAAATAATCCGTTTTTTGATGTAATATCCGAGGGAGGGATGGGATTTTCTTACTGCTGCTAACCACTGTTTTAACTTGCTGTCTCCTCGCAGTTCAATTGTTCCAATTACCCCGCTATAAATCGCGATGAGAGTTTTCATCGCAGCCACTAAAAAAGCGCCGGAACCACAGGCAGGGTCTAAAATAGAAAGCTGGGGAAGAATATCTTTAATCAAAATCTCACAGAGGGGAGAATCGAGATTGATTAATAGTTCAGAAATACTGGCAAATTGTTTGCGGGGATAAAGTTGATTGCTTCTCTCGACAATCCATTTATTAATCGTCTTATCACAGAGATATTCAGTAATCTCCGGACGGGTATAGTAAGCACCAAAAGCTTTTTGGTTGATATACTTTTCAAAGATATATCCCAAGACATCGGGGTTAATTTCGTCATCCCGTCCCCCCGGAGTGTCGTCAAGGTTCCAAGAGTAACGGGAGAATAAATCAAGGATATTCTCAAATGCTTGGTCATCAATACAAATGTTTTGATAACGATTTTCTAGGGGATGTTGGAGAAATAATCCCCCGTTAAGATATTTGACTTTTCCCACCAATGCAGTTACAGATGCGTCTCGTTGGGATTCGGGTTTTGCGAATGCTTGAAAAAATAGGGTTTGCAGGAATTGACGATAGAATAAATTTTCTCCCCGTCGTTGACTTGCTTGTAATTGGTTTTGCAGATAGTTGAAGTCGTTATCGTTGACATCCTCACCGCCGTAAACGGACGGTGATTCCTCACCACGCCACCTTTTTAGAATGGTCGCTGAATGGGGTTGACGCTTCACGGGATGCTGCTTCTTTAACAGAAGTCTTACGCTTTCCTCCACGTCCATTTAAAGTCTCCGAATGTCCTCCGGCGACCTTGATATT